>JAGLWV010000014.1 GCA_023133225.1 Candidatus Aminicenantota bacterium
CCGAGAAGAGCGAATGGAGAATGGCGTTAAAAATCTGAAGGGGAGCGAGGCTATCCCCCAAAACCTTTGCCATTAAGGAAATGAAGATACCTACTTTTTTTAGTCCACACTTTACCCTTTAACCATGTTATGCTATAAATAGCTCTGGTTTAAAATGAGTATTATAGATATCATAATTAGGGTCTTTGTCCTCCTCTTCGCCTTATCCGTACACGAGGCTGCACACGCCTGGACTGCTCTTAAATTGGGAGATCCCACCGCCTCCCACATGGGAAGAATAACTCTCAATCCCATAGCTCACATTGATCCTATGGGTACAATTATTTTCCCCTTGATCCTGATCGTGATGAGAGCTCCCTTCCTTTTTGGCTATGCCAAACCTGTCCCTGTCAATCCACTGAACTTGAGAAATCCTAAACGTGATAATCTTTTGATTTCTGCTGCCGGTCCTTTATCTAACTTAGCTGTTGCAGTCATAGCTTTTATTGGAATAATAATCCTTAAATTTTTAGACCCAAATTTATTTGTTTCAAGGGCAAGATTTTCTTACTTAATACTTTTGATTCTTTATAATTTTATCATCCTTAACGTTATTTTAGCTACTTTTAACCTTATTCCCGTCCCTCCTCTAGATGGCAGTGGAGTGCTCATGGGATTCCTTTCAGATGAATCTGCCCAAAAATATGACCAGATCCGTCCTTATGGAATGATTATCATTATAGTATTATGGATGACCGGAGTTTTACGCGTAGTTTTTAGTATTGTATTGGGAATCGTCGATTATTTTATTAACTTAATCTAAATGAGCGAAAAAAAGAAGAAAATTGTTCTCAGCGGAATGAGACCAACAGGATCTCTCCATCTCGGCCATCTGGTCGGGGCACTGCACAACTGGATCCAATTACAGGAGCAATGCCACTGTTTTTATACCATTGTCACCTGGCATGCTCTTAGCTCTGAATACCAGAACTCGAAGGCTATCAAAAAAAACATCTTCGAAGTAGCTGTGGATTGGATAAGTATAGGGCTGGACCCCGATAAAAGTGTTCTCTTCATTCAGTCGGATGTCAAAGAGCACGCAGAGCTCCATCTTCTTCTCTCGATGGTTATTCCCCTTCCCTGGCTTCAAAGAGTCCCGACCTTTAAAGAAATGCAGAGGGAACTTCCCGATAAAGACATCAACACATACGGATTTTTCGGTTATCCCGTTCTTCAAACAGCCGATATCCTCATTTATAAAGCAAATGCTGTGCCTGTAGGTGAAGACCAGGCTTATCACCTGGAATTTGCACGAGAGGTGACCAGGAGATTCAACCGCCTTTTCGGAGAGATATTTCCCGAGCCCCAAACATTCCTTACAAATGTGCCGAAGCTGGCAGGAACAGACGGACGCAAGATGAGCAAGTCCTACGGAAATGCGATCTACCTTAAGGATCCACCGGAACTCATTCAAAAAAAAATCGAAACCATGATGACCGATACCAGGCGCAAACGAAGGTCAGACCCAGGTATTCCAGATGACTGCCCTGTGTATACATTGCACAGAGCCTTTGTAGCCAAGGAAAAAAGAGATGAACTGGCTCAAAGATGCCGGACTGCCGAGATAGGCTGTTTGGACTGTAAAGCGGTTGCTATCGAGAGCATCCTCAACATTCTTGCCCCTTACAGGGAGCAAAGGAAAAGATTCGAGAAAAATCCCGACCTTGTTTGGGAAATTCTGGAAGAAGGTAACAAGAAAGCACGTCAAGTCGCCCAGAAAACCATGGAAGAGGTAAGATCTGCTATCGGCTTTTAAAATAAACGTCATTCGATTCCTATGGAAAATTCGGCATCCTATCAAGTGAAGCTCGAGGTTTTTGAGGGACCACTGGACCTTCTTCTCTTTCTGATAAGAAAGAAAAAAATCGATATCCATGATATTCCTATGGCTACAATCACCAAAGAATACCTGGAATACCTCAACAAAAAGGAAAGGATAAATCTCGATAGAGAAGCCGAATTTCTCCTTATAGCCGCACTCCTCATCTACATCAAATCTCAGATGCTTCTTCCACGCGAAAAACCAATTGAAGATGAAAAAGATCCCCGCCAACTTCTCGTGGACCGGCTCCTTGATTATCAAAAAATAAAAGCGGCAAGTCTCCTTTTAAAGGAGAAAGAAGAGAAAGAACTTCAGAAATGGAAAAGAGCGTCTATCCCCTTTCAATCTTTTGAAAAAGAGATGGATTCTCTGGAAGTATCGCTTTTCAGTTTAGCTGAATCTTTTTTTACTCTCATGAAACGAAAGGAAAAGGAAGAGGCTCAAATCATAAAAGGAAAGGAATTTTCAATAGAAGAGAAGATCCAGGAAATACTGGCTGTTTTTGAAGAAAATTCCTTTCTCGATTTTTTTGATTATTTTTACGAGCAGGAATCTTTTGAAGAAGCTCTTGCTTCTTTTTTCGCTCTTCTGGAACTCATTAAATCCAGAATAGTCATAGCTTTACAAAAAAGTCACTTCCAGCCAATTAAAGTTTGGCTTCGAGATAAGGCTCCTGTGAAGAGAACCTGATGAAAGAGCGCCTGAAAGAAGTCGTGGAATCTTTGATTTTCATCTCCCTGGAGCCGCTGTCATTAGAGAAAATCAAGGGCGTGCTGACAGAATTTCCAGAAGAAGATATCGACCAGGCAATCAAAGAACTTCTGGAGAGTTACGCTGCAGATGAGAGAGGAATCCAGATCATCCAGGCTGCAGGAGGTTATCTTTTCTCGACAAAATCCGAACATGACGCATGGATAAAGCGACTTCTCAGGGTAGAGAGAAAAAACAAGCTTTCATCTGCAGCTATGGAGACATTATCAGCCATCGCCTATCACCAGCCCATAACACTGGCTGAAATTTCTGCCTTAAGGGGAGTAGATTCTTCTCAGACATTGAAAACCCTTCTCCAAAAAAAAATGATCAATATCATAGGGAGGAAAAAGAGCCCTGGGAATCCATTGATCTACAGGACATCGAATAAATTCTTAACCCACTTTGGTCTTAGCGATATCAAGGATCTCCCAACTCCAGAGGAGATTTCAAAAATTCTCGAGGAGGAGAAAAACTTTGAGAAAGAAGAAAATTAAGTTCTTTAAAAATAAATTCCTTCCCCTTTTGACTGCTATCTTATTGATCACTGCCTTTTCTTGTCCACTCAGAGAATTAAAAATCCCTAAACCTCCTGCTGACCGCCATAAGCCTTTCGATTTTATCGGACGGAAAGGAATGGTTGTTGCTGCCCATCCTTTAGCAGCAGAAGCAGGCCTTGAAATGCTTCGAAAAGGAGGAAATGCCATCGATGCAGCAGTGGCGACTGCGTTCGCTCTGAATGTCTGTGAACCCTTTGCTTCCGGAATAGGGGGCGGGGGATTTATGGTTGTCTACATCGCTTCAGAGAGAAAGGTGATTGTTTTAAATTTTAGGGAAAAAGCTCCATCTCAGGTTTCGCCAGAAATATTCGATGAAGAAGGAAAAACAAAAACTCAGGGACTGGCTGTGGCTGTTCCCGGTGCCCTGGCTGGATGGACCCATGCACTCAATACATACGGGACAAAAAAGCTGTCCGAAGTCATGCAAAGGGCCCTGTCCCTTGCAGAAGAAGGATTCCCTGTGAGTAAAACCTTTAGCTTAATCAACAAGGACGAATACGAAAAACTCATCCTGAATGCTGGGGAGCTAACCTGTTATCTCAACAAGGGCTTCCCCTATGAGCCTGGGGAGCGGCTTCGAAATCCAGACTTAGCTCAAACCTTCAAAACCATAGCTTTAAAAGGCGTAGATGAATTTTACACAGGGAAGATAGCCAGGAAGATTGTCCAGGCAGTCAAAGACAAGGGAGGAGTGATAACTTTGCAAGACCTGGCTTTGTATGAACCTGTTGAACAGGAACCCCTCAAGGGAATCTACAAAGACTACACCCTTTATACCCTTCCTCCTCCAAGCTCTGGTGGTCTTCATATCATTCAACTTCTCAATATGCTCGAAAACTGGCCAGTGAAAAAATGGGGCCAGAATTCCTCTCCTTACATCCATCATTTCTGTGAAGCCCTCCGCTTTGTTTTTGCCGACAGGGCCCGCTATCTCGGTGACCCTGATTATATCTCAATACCTGTCGATGAACTCATTTCGAAAAATTATGCCACACGAATTGTTTCCCTAATCAAACCAGATCATACACTCGACTCTTATCCTTATGGAAAATTTAAAGAGAAGAAAAACACAAAAGGTAATACAACACATGTCTGTGTCATTGATAAAGAAGGCAATATTGTCTCCTTAACTCAATCCATCAATTACTTTTTTGGTTCGGGAATTGTCCCGAAAAATACAGGCTTTCTACTCAATAATCTTATGTATGACTTCTCTTCTGATCCTTCTTCACCCAATGTTCCACTTCCTCACAGACAGCCTGTAAGCTCTATGGGGCCTCTTATACTGTTCAAAAAAGAGCATCCGTTTCTTGTTCTCGGCTCGCCGGGAGGAACACGAATATTTTCCTCCCTTACTCAGATAATCATCAATATCACCGACTTCGACATGTCACTGGATGAGGCCATTGAAGCGCCTCGCTTTTTTACTTATTCCTCCATGGGAAAGGCAAAAAGAATCTCTTTTGAATCACGTATTCCAGAAATAATAATCGAATCTCTGAAGAAAATCGGACATGATATTAATGTCAGAAAAGCTTTTGATAAATACTTCGGTGGAGCTCAGGGCATATTGATCCTTAAGGAGAAAAATATTATTTTAGGTGGAGCCGATTCCCGCAGGGACGGCTACGGAGCAGGTTATTGATAAAAATCAATACTGGCTAGATAAAAGGAATTAACAACTACAAACTAAAGAGGATAACATGATGATTAAGAACATTTTTAAAATTTTATTTCTCCTTGCCTTTTTTATCTTTACAGTATCTGCCAGAGAAAAAAAAGAAACAGCCCTCCCAGTCTTTGAGCAACCTCTTTTGATCACTTCTGCAGGTCAGAGCGCTGATGTTTATCTCGCTTCTATCCTGGCCAAAAAGGCAGGACTCAACTCTAGCCTCTCAAAAATCGCCGCTCCAAAAGACATGAAAAACATAAAAACTCTCGTTTTGGTTTTAGGGGCAAGTCTTAAAGGTCTCGGATCAGCAGGATTGGATAAGGCAAAGGAAAAGGAGCGGGTCAACCTATTGGTTGCTAAGGCTCAAAAGAAAAATATTCCTATTCTTTGCCTCCATCTTGGAGGAGAGGCAAGAAGAGGCAAGCTTTCAGACGAATTCATAACCTCTTTTCTTCCTTTTGCCAAAATGGCCATTGTCGTTAAATCCGGGAACAAGGACAGGCTCTTAAGTAGGATTTGTGAAGAGCGTAATATCCCCTGGAAAGAAGTTGAAAAAGCTACAGATGCCCTAAAACCTTTTAAGGAAGCCTTTAAATAGAATGTCTGAAGCGGCAATTTTTCTATTCATGATAGCGACCTTTGCCCTCCTGGCCATGGTCCTGAAACTTCCCATCGGCGTTTCTCTTGTTTTCTCCGCTCTGGCTGGCTCCCTTCTGGGGGGAGAAGGAGTAGCTCTTCATCATCTTGTCGAAGGAAGCTTTGGCTATTTTGATACCATTTTAATCATTGTCACAGCTATGATTTTCATGAAGGTTCTGCAGGAATCAGGAATTCTCGATACTGTTACTGCCATCCTGTTGAAGTCCTTTTACAGAAGAAAAGTTGCTCTCCTGCTAACAGTCATGGCTCTGGTGATGTTCCCGGGAATGATTACAGGCTCCTCCACGACTGCAGTACTAAGCACCGGAGCTTTGGTCGCTCCAGTCTTGATGAAGATGGGACTTTCGAGAGTGAAAACTGGAGCATTGATAGCTATGGGTGCTATCCTGGGCATGATTGCCCCTCCGGTGAACATCCTGGTCATGATCATGGGAGGGGGAGTTGACATGCCCTACGTCGGCTTCACCCTTCCTCTCCTCATAATCGTCATCCCTTTAGCTGTATCAACATCTCTTTGGCTGGGGTACAAAAATATCAAGATTATCGAGTATAAACAGATGAAGGAAGTCCTTCCTGAATCATTTTTCAAAAAGTACGGCTTCAGGCTCTATCTGCCCTTGATCATCGTCATCGGTCTGCTGCTCGGTCAAAGTTTGATGCCAGGAATCATTCCCGATATTGGAATTCCTGCTATTTTTCTCCTGGGGAGTTTTTTAGGAATTTTCTGTGGAAAGCCCTTAAACATTCTTAAAACCACCCAAAAAGCAATAGAGGAATCTATGCCCATACTCTGTATCCTGGTAGGTGTCGGCATGTTCATCCAGATCATGACATTAACCGGGGCAAGGGGCTGGATTGTAACCTCCTTTCTTTCTTTTCCACCTCTCCTTCTCTATCTCGGAATAGCGACCAGTATGCCCCTGTTCGGAGCTGTCTCTTCCTTTGGTTCGGCTTCTATCCTCGGAGTCCCCTTCATCCTTGCCCTGATTGACAAGAATGCTATTTTAACTTCCTCAGCCCTATCTGCCGTGGCGGGATTAGGGGATTTGATGCCGCCCACAGCTCTGGCGGGTATTTTCGCTGCACAGGTTGTCGGGGAAGCCAATTATTTCAAAGTTCTCCGTTTTTGTCTCATGCCCGCCCTCTTTGCGCCTTTGTTAGACAAATTGATTTAGAGGTCAATATGTTTATCGTCTATCATCTCATTATTTTTTATCTGGTATCCCATTTTATCTGGTATCTTTTCCGCGAGAATGAATTCTGGAAGCGAGTCAGTGTTGCTCTCGTTCTCATCATGTTTCTCCTGCGTCTTTTTCTGATTAAATAAAAGATGAAAGGTCTAAAGGACAGATTAATTTCCGGACTCCTTCTTCTTTTATCGCTCGCTCTCTGCTTTTTCTCAACCCAGAAATTCCGAGAACAGCATAAAAAAGAAACTCTTTTCCCCAGCGGAGGGCTTGCATCCAGAGAAATGCTCAGCTCATATTTCCCTGGCCTGATAGACACTCCGGGAGATACGGAAGTTTACATCTACGGCGGGCAAAATCCTGGGGGAAATATTTTGATTCTGGGAGGGGCTCACCCCAATGAACCGGCAGGGTATGTAACCGCTGTACTTCTCATTGAAAATATTCAAGTCTCACAAGGAAAAATCATTGTCATCCCTCGGGCCAATAACAGCGGTTTCACCCACAGCGAGCCTCAGGAAGGAAACCTGCGCGGATATTCGTTGGAAACTCCGGGTGGTAAAAGGTTCTTTCGCTTTGGATCCCGCTTGACCAATCCCATCCACCAATGGCCTGATCCGACACTTTACATCAATCCCTCAGGACAAAAACTTTCCGGGCAGGAAAGCCGCAACCTCAACCGCTGCTACCCTGGAAAGCCCAAGGGTTACTTAACTGAGAAAATTGCCTTCGCAATCATGGAAATAATAAAAAAAGAAAAAATTGATTTGGCTATTGACCTCCATGAAGCAGCACCTGAATATCCTGTGGTTAATGCCATCGTCTTCCATGAAAACAGTGCCGAGCTTGCCTCTTACTCCCTCATGGAACTTCAACAGATAGGGTTTGAGTTTCGATTGGAACTTTCCCCAAATAACCTCCGGGGTTTGAGCCATCGAGAATGGGGAGACCACGCTCAGGTTATGGCAATCCTGCTCGAAACGGCGAATCCCTCCCAGGGAAGGCTGAAAGGAAAATCCTCACTCTCTTTGATTATCGAAGGAAAAGACCGCAACTACTCAAAGGCAGCCAAATTCGGGCTGCTTTTTGTCCCCTTCGATGGTGAAGGGATTCCAATAAAATTAAGAGTGGCTCGCCATCTTGCTGCCATAAAAATCCTTCTCTCAAGCTTCAATGAATTAAATCCAGAAAAAAGAATTGAAGTCAATCATATGCCTTCCTCTTCACAGGTGAAACTAAAGGGAATAGGTCAATTTCTCTGCCCTCCATACAGAAAATAACCTACTCTTCTTTCATTGCTTTTTGAACAAAAGCCTGCTAAGTTAATATATTACCTATAGTTAGGATTGACAAAGAGGCTTCAACTAGTATAGTATAATCCATTCACCCAAAAATCCGAGACACAAATGGAAATCATCGTAGCAAAAAATTCAGGATGGTGTTATGGAGTCAGAAGAGCGCTAGATATTGCCAAAGAAACAAGACAAAAAAAGGCCGGGAAAGTCTTTACTTTCGGAGACTTGATCCATAATCCTCAGGTTATAGCCGACTTAAGAAAACAAAAGATCTACTCTGTCGAGGATTTGGATGAACTCAAAGAGGGTACAGTCATCATCCGAAGCCATGGAGTATCACCCGATTCATATAAATTACTCGAAAAAAAAAACATAGAAATCGTCGATGCCACCTGTCCAATCGTCAAAAAAATACAAAAATTAGTCGCATTTCTGGCTGAGAAAAAAGAAGAGATCATCATTATAGGCAACAAAGAACATCCAGAAATAAAAGGAATCATAGGATTTAGCCGAGGAAAAGGAATCATCATGGAAAATGAAGCTGAGGTCAAAGATATGCCTTCAAAAAAAAGAAGGGCTGTGATTGCTCAATCTACCCAGGATCTCTACCTCTTTAAGAAAATTGTAGTCGCTCTCATCGATAAGACAGAGGAGATAAACATGTACAATACTATCTGCCACTCCACTCAAACCCGTCAAAAATCCACTTCAGAGCTTGCATCTAATGTCGACACTCTTTTCATAGTGGGAGGAAAAAACAGTTCCAACACAAATAAACTTTATCAGATTTCAAAGAGAATTCTGCCCAACACACATTTCATTGAAAGCGCAGCACAAATCACCTCTGAAATGCTGAAGGGAGCAAGAAAGATAGGTCTCTCAGGGGGCGCCTCTACCCCTCCTGAAGCAATCCAAAAAGCCGTAACTAAAATCAAATCTCACTTTAAACATCAATTTCAAACGGAGAAGATCGCCCAATGTCCGAGATAACAAAAAAAGAAGAAAAAGAAGAAAACATCTCTGCTGAAGAGTACGAAAACTTACTGGACCAATACCAATTCAGCGCTAAAGAAATAATCCCGGGGAAAATAGTCAAAGGGAAAGTGATTAAAGTCACTAAAACCCATGTTCTCATAGACATCGGATTCAAATCCGAAGGAATCATTCCTGCTGAGGATTTTTCTGATAATCAGAACTTCGATGAGCTCCGTCCGGGAGACGCTATCGAGGCCTTCCTGGAGAGAAGCGATCCGAAAGATGGCTATCTTGTTCTCTCCCATAAAAAAGCGATCGCTCTCAAAGCTTTGGATGAGCTTGAAAAAATATATCAACAGAATAGCTGGATAATAGGAAAGATAACGGAAAAAACGAAAAACGGATATACTGTCAATGTGGGAATCAAGGCTTTCCTTCCAGCTTCACATGCTGATATAAGAGCAGTCCAGGAGCCAGAAAAACTCATAGGAAATACATATAAATTTAAAGTTATAAAATTTGACAGAAAAAGTGAAAATGCAGTTCTTTCCCGTAAGTTCTTTCTCCAGGATGAAAATGAAAAAAGGAAAAGGCAAGTTTTCAGCAAGATCAGTCAAGGACAAAAAATTAAGGGTCAAGTCAAGTCCTTGACCAAATTCGGAGCATTCATTGACTTGGGTGGAGTGGAAGGTCTTCTCCATATATCAGATATGTCTTGGGGAAAGGTCGGTCATCCCTCAGAAGTTTTCAGAGTCGGACAGGAAGTAGAAGTTGTTGTTCTCGATTTCAAAGAAAAAGAGGAAAGGATCTCTTTAGGCTACAAACAGCTGACCCCTGATCCGTGGGAAAGCCTGGAAGAAAAATATAAAGTTGGACAGAAAAAGAAGGGAAACGTCGTAAGCTTAACGGATTTTGGCGCCTTTGTTGAACTGGAAAGTGGAGTCGAAGGTTTAATCCACATTTCAGACCTGACTTGGTCTCGAAAGCTTATTCATCCAAAAAAAATTCTCTCCCCAGGCGAAGAGGTCATGGTTTCTATTCTGGATATTAATTCCTCCGCTAAAAGAATCTCATTAGGTCTCAAGCAAATATCCCCTCATCCTCTAGAACTTCTCAAGCAGAAATACAGTATTGGTTCCCGAGTCAAAGGCACTATAACAAGCATAACTGATTTTGGCGCTTTCATGGAAGTTGAAAAAGGAATCGAAGGTCTCATTCATATTTCTGACATCAGTTGGGAAAAAATCAAACATTCTTCAGAAAAGCTAAAAGTTGGCGAGGAAGTAGAGGCCATCATTTTAAACATTAATGTAGAGAAGCAAAAATTATCCCTTGGCATAAAACAGCTTGAGGGTGATATCTGGGAGGATTTTTTTGATAGACAAAAAATTGGAGACCTGGTCAAAGTGAAGATTGTCCGCCTTACTGATTTTGGAGTTTTTGTGGAAATAACTCCAGGAATTGAGGGAGTTGTTTTTCTCTCTGAGCTAGATGAGAAAAAGATAGAAAATCCGGAAGAGGACTTTCAAGTTGGAGATGAACGTTTAGCAAAAATCATAAAGATGAACTCCAAAGATAACAAAATATCTCTTAGCTTTAGACAGGCCCAGATAGAGATGCAAAAATTGGAGTATCAAAAATATGTTCAAACCCAGAGCGGTAGATTAACTCTTGGGGATGTCTTCAAAGAACAGCTCAGTAAAATGCGCTCTCCAAAAAAAGCAAAAAAAAAGGAGGAAAAAGATGATTAAAGCCGACTTAATCAACAAAATTTCCAAAGAAATGAATATTTCCAAACAGGAGGCAGAAACGGGGGTGAATCTTTTCTTTGAGACAATCAAAGAAGCCATCATGAGGGGAGAAGAAATAGAGTTAAGAGGTTTTGGGAGTTTTCGTTTTCGGCAGAGAAATTCACGCTCAGGGAGAAATCCTCGAACCGGTGAACCAGTTCATGTTCCTCCAAAAAAAGTTTTGTATTTTAAGCCCAGTAAAATTTTGAAGAATCTGATAAATAGAAAAAAATAATGGAATACATCTCTGCTCCCTGGAGAGAAGAATATGTAAGGCAGATTTTCAAAATGAACGAATGCATTTTTTGCCGGGCCATTAAACTGAAAAACGACAGAGATGCCCTCATCCTCTTTAGAGGTACTCACAATTTCATTGTTTTAAATAAATATCCATACACAACTGGCCATCTGATGATTGCTCCTTACAAACACCTTGCCACATTTGAAGGAGCAAAAAAAGAATCAAGTGATGAAATGACAGATCTTCTCAAACTAAGCCTGAAGGCTTTGAAAAAAGAATATCGTCCGCATGGTTTCAACACCGGTATGAACATAGGGAAAAGTGCTGGAGCAGGGATTGCGGATCATTATCATTTTCATGTCATCCCCCGTTGGACCGGGGATTCAAATTTTATGGCTATTGTTGGCAAAACTAAGGTCATGATGACTGATCTGGAAACAACGTACGACCGGCTTCTTCCTCTCTTTCAGAAATTAAAAATGGAACCGTAAAGAGCACAAAAGTTCCCTCTTTTATTAGGGAAAAAGCAACCATACTCTAAAAAAAACTAAAAAGGAAAAATGAACTTCGAACTCTCAGAAGACCAACAGCTACTTAAGAAAATGGTCAAAGAATTCGCCCAAAAAGAAATCGCCCCAAAAGCACATCTTTTCGAAGATAAACATGAATTCCCGCGGGAACTTCTAGCAAAACTTGCAGAGCTTGGCATCCTGGGTATGACTGTTCCTGCAGAATATGGAGGCACAAAAACAAACTTTCTTTCCTTAATCATCGCTCTGGAAGAAATCAGTTGTATCTCCGCTTCACTCTCTGTCATTGTGAGCGTTCACTGTTCTCTTTTTTGTTATGCCATCCAGAAGTTTGGAAGCGAAATGCAGAAAAAAAAATATCTTCCAAAAGCGGCAAAAGGTGAGATAGTGGGAGCTTTTTCTCTATCAGAGCCAGGAGCGGGTTCAGATGCCATAAATCTCAAAACAAGGGCCGTAAGACAAGGAGATCACTATATTTTAAACGGCACTAAGTCCTGGGTTACAAGCGGAAGCGAAGCAGAAGCCTCTATTATCTTTGCCACGACGAAAAAGGAACATGGTGTGAAGAAATTGAGTGCTTTTATCATCGAGGAAAATTTTCCGGGATTTCATATCTCCAAGATTGAAGAAAAAATGGGTTTGCATTCTTCCTTAACTTCAGAGATTTCCTTAGAAGATTGTAAGGTCCCTTTAGAAAATCGTTTAGGGGAAGAAGGGAAGGGAGCATCTATCGCCTTTCACTGCCTTGATGGCTCAAGAATCGGCATTGCCGCGCAGGCCATCGGCCTTGCCAATGAGGCCCTGAATGAGGCTGTTCGATATGCAAAACAAAGAGAGGCTTTCGGCAAAACAATATCTGAATTTCAAGCCATTCAATTTATGCTAGCCGATATGGCCACACTCATAGAAGCCTCTCGATTGCTCGCATACAAAGCCGCTTATCTAAGAGATAAAGGCAAGCCCTTTTCCAAAGAGGCTTCAATGGCCAAACTTTTCGCTTCTGAAGCTGCCAAAAAAATAGTAGATCAAGCTTTGCAAATTCACGGTGGCTATGGCTATTCCAAAGAATTTTTTATCGAACAACTCTACCGAGATGCCAGAGTTTTCACTCTATATGAAGGGACTTCTGAAATCCAACGCCTGGTCATCTCCCGACATTTGTTAAAAGAATAATGAGGTGAGAGCATGTTAAAAGCAATGAGAAAAAACATAAAGTCATTGGCTCCTTTTTTATGGATTGTGATTGCAGCCTTTATCATTACTATTTTTGCGGTATGGGGAGGAGCTGGCCGTCTGGGAAAAGCAAGAGGATCAAACATCCTTATCAAAGTAGGAAAAGAAAAAATATCCGTTGATATATACAATCAAAATCTAAGAAATAGGCTCGAGGCGCTAAGAAGAGACTTTGAAGATCTCGATAGTAAACTCATCCAGCAGCTTAATATTCCCCAGCAGGTTCTGGATCAGATCATTCAACGATCTATCCTGCTTCAAACAGCTCAAAATATGGGCATAGATGCTTCAGACGAGGAAATTCGAAGCGAAATATTTAGCCTCTTTCAAAGGGATGGAAAATTCATCGGGTTTGATGAATACCAAAGAATTCTTGATATTAACAGGTATACGGTCTCAAAATATGAAGAGAGCCTCAGAGAAGATATCATACGCAACAAGATCATAAAAGTCATCACAGCAGGAATCACTTTCACTCCTGAGGAACTCTGGGAAAACTACAAAAACAGGAACGAATCCGCCAAGATGGAATATGTCATCCTTGAAATGGACAAGATGGAACTGAAAGAAGAGTCTACAAAAGAAGAGATTCAAAAATACTTTGAAAAGAATAAAGAAAAATACAAAATCCCGGAAAAGAGAGAGGCGACATTCGTCTTTTTCAAGACCGAAGATATAAAAAAAGAGATCGAACTGGCTGATTCAGAAATCGAGAAATATTACAAGGATAACTTACCCCAATTTAAAGAACCAGAAAAAATGAAAGTCAGCAGAATATATCTTCCTTATGAGGACAAAGGAGAAGAATTTATCGCCGGGAAAGCTCAAGATATTCTGGAGAAGATTAAAAGTGGTGAAAACTTCGGTATATTGGCAAAAAAGAATTCCAAAGATGAGAAAGCCGAAGAGGGCGGCGACTGGGGTCTTTTTGAGTGGAAGTCATTATCTTCTGTGGAGCAGAAAGAAATTGAACAACTCTCTAAGGGAGATGTATCCGGTGCTATTGAATTCGAAGATGGAATTTCTATCCTGAAAGTTACAGAAAAAGAACCACCTGTTACAAATTCCCTGGAGGAGGTCAAAGAAAGGATTAAGAGTATCCTCGAAGACCAGAAAGCAAGGGAGCTGGCTGAAGAGAGAATTCGCAGGCTGGAAAGAGGAGCTCAAAAAGAACAAAGCCTCGAAGTGGCCGCTCAGATAATCGGTTTAGAAATCAGAAAAACGGGCCTCCTCAAAGAGAGAGAAGGCATAGAAGACATCGATCCTTCCGGCACGATAAGCACTAACCTTTTCCAGCTTGAAGAAAGAGAAATCTCTTCTCCAATCTATACTTACATGGGGATTGGAATTGTCCAGCTCAAAAAAATTGAACTCCCCCGTCAAGCGGATTTAGAAGAAGTCAAAGATGAAGTTAAAGAAGGACTGTTGGATTTAAAAAAGAAAGAAAAAGCTCTTAAGAAAATGAAACAGGTCAAAGCAGAGCTCAAAAGGAGAAACCTCGAGGATTTGGCTGAAAAATACAAACTTGAATACTATACTGCTGATGAGCACAAGCGAGAGCAGTATCTGAGCATTATCGGACAAAATTCTAAAGTCGACCAGCTAGCTTTTTCCCTCTCTTTACAGGAAACAAGTGAACCTCTCGAGTTTGAAGGCGGCTATGCTATGATAAGATTACTCGACAGGAAAAATATCTCTCAAGAAGATTTTGAGAAAGAAAAGGAAAAAGAGATAGAAAATTTGCTGGAGATGAAAAAAAACAGATTCTTCCATTCTTACATGATAAAATTGAGAGAAGAAATCGGATTCAACATAAAAAGCGATCTTTTCTTTAAGACCATTTCTGATGTCCTCTCCATGTATGGGGGACAAAACTAAAAAATCGGAGATATTTCTTTTTTATCTGTTTGCCTATATCAGCTTACTGAAAGTAAAAAGTATTATAAGAAAAAGAGAACCGTCCCTATTTTTCCAAATTTTGTGATTTGACAATTTCATAAATAAGGGCTTTCACCCTTTTTTCCAGTGCTTTTCTGAACCGATTCACTGTTTCAGTGGGTTCTCCCTCTAAATAATCATGGACATACATGGGTTCCCCGACATTAACCTTGATCTTTGTCGGAATCATAAGAGGAACCTGCGTTCCAAATATTGCTATGGGAGTTACGGGAACAATGATTCCTTCTTTATATAAATTATAGGAAATGATGGGTACTCCTTTCCTAAAATAACTCATATAAGGATTAGGACCTATTTTTGTTATACGGCCATGCCCTTGAAGTGTAATGATTGCTCTTCCATCTCTTAGATATTCCTGACATCGCTCCATGGCCTTAGTCCTTCCCATGTCTAGATCCACAGGAATAGCCCCTATTTTACTCATGTTGGTTGAAACAAACTTGACAAAAAGAGATTTTATGGGGCTTAAGATTAAATCCACGAAAAGACCGAAATTTTTCAGATGTTTTATCAGATGATCTCGAATAAGACGAGTACATTCATCCTTGTCAAAGAGCACCCTGTTAGCTGTAAAAAATATATGCCTGGGAACTATTTTTGATAGAGTCGCAATATCTTTAAATGTACCGACGTGATTTCCAATTATGATATTTGGTCCCTTTTTGATAAAATTTTCCTTGCCTCTAATCACAACTTTTTTCCCAAGAAGGGAAATATTGGTGAGCGCTTTTATAATAGGCTCTATCCGCTTATATTCCTCTTCAAAAGTTGTCATTAGCACATTTCTAATTATCTGGGTAACCATTTTAAGCTAATTCAAAAAAAAATTCAAAGGGGGTTTTGGGGGATAGCCTCGCTCCCATTCAGATTTTTAACGCCATTCTTCACTCAGCCTTCTCGGCGGCCTCGGAACTCCGCACCACAGTTCATGACATACACCGTATACTTTCTTTCATAACATGGCACATATCTTTTTTCCATCTCGTGCTCAAACATCTCGGCCGGTTGACTTCGTCAACTTTCCTCAAGGGCCGAGCTCCGAAGGCTAAATCTTCAATGGTCGCTTCGGCTATCCCCCAAAACCTTAGGCTCGAATTAAACAAGATATGCGACCAAAAAAGGGGACAGGCAACTATTTAATAAAAAGTAGCCTGTCCCCTTTTTTTCTTATTCCTCCTGGCAATGGCTGAGAGTTTTTGAATTTGTTGACTTGAACTTGCCAAAAACCTCAGCTTCAAATATTGTTATTATTGAAAAGAAAAGGAATACATGATAATTTAGCCAATACAATACATCAAGAACTCCATTAAGGAGATTATTATAAGGAGGACAAAATGCTAACCTTGATCCAGGAGAGCATGGTTTATGCCCCAGATTCTCTGGGAAAAAAAGATATATTGATCTTGGGGAGTAAAATCGGAGCCATCACCGAACCTGGAAAAATCAAGATCGAAGGTATGGATGTTCAAGTTATCAACGCCTCAGATAAAATAGTAATTCCTGGATTTATTGATAGTCATGTTCACATTTTAGGAGGAGGAGGAGAAGGAGGGCCTGCAACAAGGGCTCCCGAAATTACTGTGGAAGACATCGTCTCGAGCGGAGTCACAACTGTCATTGGCTGCCTGGGAACAGATGGAACAACGCGCCATATGGAATCCCTCCTGGCCAAGGCAAGGGGCCTTGAAGCGGAAGGAATCGCAACCTATATTTTCTCCGGCTCCTATCACATTCCCCCGGTTACAATCACAGGAAGCATTCTCTCCGATCTGGTTCTTATCGATAAAGTCATTGGCGCTGGAGAAATTGCTATCTCTGACCACCGCTCTTCACAGCCAAATTTCAAAGATGTAGCCCGCCTTGCTGCCGAATGCCGAGTGGGTGGTATGCTGGGAGGGAAAGCAGGAGTTCTTCATTTTCACCTTGGTGACGGTCCCCGAAAATTAGAGATGCTTTTCAGGTTGATAAAAGAAACAGAAATTCCTCCCACACAGGTCATACCGACACACGTAAACCGCAACAGTGAACTTCTTGAAGAGGCAATTGAGTTTGTCCTCCGAGGAGGTACCATCGATTTAACGGCAGGCAACGACCCTGAAGCTCATGAAAATGGTGGAATCAGCATAGCTGAAGCTGTGCAACTCTCTCTTGAAAAAAAGGCTCCCCTCACCCAGATCACAGTCAGCTCTGACAGCAACGGAAGCATGCCTGTTTTTGACAAAAAAGGAAATCTCACCGGACTTACAATCGCCTCACAAAAAAGCCTTCATAAAAATTTCCATTATCTCATACGAAAGAAAATCCTCAGCTTACAGGATGCCATAAGGCTCTTTTCTACCAACCCTGCTACCTTTTATAAGCTCAATCACAAAGGAGAAATCCGAGTCGGAAAAGACGCTGATCTAGTTTTACTCGACAAAGATTACAATTTAACAGATTCTTTTGCGATGGGACGGATGATGATGTCCGATAGAAAGCTTATCGCTAAAGGGACTTTTAGTTCTGGATGAAAAAAAAGTAAAACATAAAAAGTAAAAAATAAAACGATTTTAAAATAAAAAGGAACAAAAAATGGAAAAAAAGATAAACAATGAAATCAAAAAAACAAAAGAACCTGGCATTGTCATAGCCTTGACTCCTCTGATCTTTATGTTCCTTCTTTTTGGGATAGGCTATGGTATTTACGAAATCCAGCCTCCGGTTCTCCTCATCACCGCTGCCTTCATGACGGGGTGTTTAGGTCTTTTTTTGCGTTTCAAATGGAAAGATATGGAAAGGGGAATCGTGGACAGCATTCACAAAGCCATGCCGGCCATCCTGATTATGCTCTGTGTTGGCGTTCTCATCGGCTCATGGATTGCAAGCGGCACAATTCCCATGATAATCTATTACGGATTGAAGCTCATATCCCCTCAATTTTTCCTGGTAACAGCCTGTTTTGTCTGTACGGTCACTTCTTTGGCAACCGGGACTTCATGGGGCACTATCGGCACCCTGGGAGTCGCTTTTATTGGAATTGCTATGGGCTTGGGAATCCCCTTAGGTCCAGCAGCAGGAGCGATTGTTGCCGGAGCTTACTTTGGCGACAAAATGTCTCCTTTTTCAGATATTGCCAATCTGGCGCCTATCACTGCGGGTTCGAACCTTTTTGACCATATCAAGCACATGCTCTGGTCAGCCACTCCTGCATGGCTTTTAGGTCTGATGATTTACTTCATAGTCGGACTCAGATATGGAGGAGGAAAAATCGAGCTCAAAGATATGACCATTATCACTCAAACAATAAAGGAAAACTTCAACTTTAATATCCTTCTCCTCCTTCCGATGGTAATCGTTTTTTACTTTGCATTCACCAAAAAACCGACCATCCCAGGAATGCTTCTCTCCTCTTTCATTGCAGGAATATTGGCCATTATTTTCCAGAAAGCCTCGATCCCTGAAGTGGCAGCAGCTATGAATACAGGCTACCAGGCCCATACTGGTGTGGAAGAGGTGGACAAGCTTATCTCTCAGGGTGGAATGATGAGCATGATGGGAGTTCAGCTTGTGGCCTTTACAGCCTTTAGCTTCGGGGGGATCCTGCAGCGGATAGGGCTTCTCTCTGTCATTCTTAATCGAGTGATGAAATTTACTAACAAGGTATGGAGCTTAGTGCTGACTACCATCTGCTCTTCAATTGTCACAGCCTTGCTCACAGCAAGCTCCTACCTCTCTATGATTCTTCCCGGAGAACTACTTTCTCCTATTTATAAGAAAAAAGGATTGGCTGCAAAAAATTTATCCCGGATTGTCGAAGAAAGTGGCGCTATCATGGTTCCTCTTATTCCCTGGAGTATGGCTGGTGTTTTTATCACAGGAATTTTAGGAGTTCCAACTCTCTCTTATCTTCCATGGGCCATAATGAATTATGTATCCGTCGTGATTCTGGCCATTTATGGTTTTACGGGATTCACCATGGCTCCAAAAATAAGAGAAGACGAAACCCAGATTGGAAGTTGAACACTAATTAGCCTGGATTATTATTCTTTTTCAGCTTCAATTAAAGCTTTCTTAAACCCTTCCTCAGCTCTCTCTCTTCTTTTCTTCTCCAGCTCTGCAGTCGCTTCAAACTTTCGCTCAAATTCACCTTTTCTCTTTTTTTCCTTCAACAGTAACTCCTCTAACGACTCCTTCCTCTTTGCTCCCTTTTTCTCATACTGAATCACTTCTTTTGTGACAGAATCTATCCAGAGAATAGACTGGCAGTAGGGACAGACGACTTGGAATACTTGCTCTTTTTCCTTCTTTTTCCTCATTTGAAATAAACTTTATCAAAAAAAAGTAAGCCAGACAAGCCAGCCTCATCTTTTATTTTCGATGTGAATATCGTGTTTTTTTATCAGCTTAAAAAGCCCCTGTCTGCTCAAACCTATTTCTTCTGCAGTCTTGGCTTTATTGAAATTCCAACGCGATAAAGCCTGGTTCAAAAACCTCTTCTCGAAATTGGCTCTTGCCTGGAAATAATCATAGGATAAGGCTGTATAGTTTTCTCTGCGGGGATTGATTTTCGGTGAAAGACACTCTTCTTTAATAAGGCTATCTTCTCCAGTAAAAACAAGGCACCTTTGGATTTCATTTTGAAGTTCTCTCACATTTCCCGGCCACGAATAGTCCAACAACATCTCCAAGGCACCAGGCGAAAAATATGCCATTTCACAGTTCAACTCACGGCTGTATTTCTCAAGAAAATAATTCAAAAGATAAAAAAGGTCATCCTTCCTCTCTCTCAAGGGAGGAAGCTCAATGGAGACAATCTTGAGGCGATAGTACAAATCTTCACGAAAATTTCCCCGCTCGATTTCCTTTTCAATCTGTTTGTTCGTTGCGCTTACAAACCTTACATCAATGAGCCGAGGTTTATTCTCTCCTATTCTTCTTATTTCTTTTTCCTGAAGGAGGCGAAGAAGCTTAGCTTGCAGATTCAGAGAGAGGTCCCCTATTTCATCTAAAAAGAATGTCCCTCCATTAGCTTCTTCGATCAATCCAGGTTTATCATTCACCGCTCCTGTGAAGGCTCCTTTAATATATCCGAATAACTCACTTTCTAGAAGAAGCTCAGGAATAGCTCCACAATTCACAACGACAAATTTTCCTCTTTTTCTTGCTCCCATCTGATGAACAGCTCTTGCCACAAGCTCTTTTCCGGTTCCGCTTTCACCCCAGATAAATACTGGAACGTCATTATCTTTCACTCTATCTATAAAAAAAAGGATGTGCCGGAGAGCTTTACTCCGTCCTCTAAGGAAAGAATTTGAAACCGCAATGTTTCCTTCTCCAACTTCCTGGAATTCCAGGCAATTCTTTAAAATCATGTTAATAGGCTTCGAAATAGCAATTAAAAGTTCTAAATTTTCCCTCGAGAATTCTCCCGATCCAACCTTACGGTCAAGATAGATAACTCCCACAGCTTTGTTTTTGAAAAGAAGAGGAAGACAAAGGACATTCCATAAACCATTCCCGTTACCCCCAAAAAGGAACTCCCCTTTAAGGTTATTCATAATAAGTGGATGCTTCTCATCGAGGGCCTTTTTAATTATTTCCAGATTTATGTCCATATCAAATTGGACAATCCCGCTTGATTCTCTAAAAATAATCTGTTTCCTTTCATTCATTAACAAAATCACCGCACGTCCTGAAGGGATCTCTTCCCTTATTAAATCCAAAAGTTTGAGAAGCAACGAATAATTTAGAGACAACTTCATCCTTCTTTAATACTAAGATAATATTTCATAATCCACTCAAATTGTGCGTATAATTAATCCTTCCAGTACAGATAACGGTTCCAGAAATAAATTTTTCTCATGAAGTCGCCAAACCCCACAATTCAATACTCATCGGTAAGAAGGAGACAGGAAAGATCGGATGAACCTAAGGGTAAGCTGATATATGTTTACTAATTTATGTGGCTCATCGCAATAATGAGTACCTGGAGTAGTGTGATAGGTCAGATAAAGAGGTGAATCTGAGGAGGGAAAGAGCGACATCAGAGGATTTGGGGGATAAATAGGGGGACACAATACCTATTTACGAAAAGAACCTCTAAATTTAATGACTTTTTGCGAGGTCTATTATCTTTTTGCTCACATCCTTGTATCCTGAATTCCAATCATGTATTTCATTGTATAGAGCCAAAGCCTTCTTTGCATCACCCTGTTCTTCATGAATTGAAGCCAATTCATATTTTAAAGCATAATACTGGCCTGATTCCTCCTCAGAATATTGAACAGCTTTCTCTTTCCATTTTATGGCTTCCTCAAAGTCCCTCTTCTTAATATGACAATTGCTGATCACACTGAAACATTCGATAGTAAGATTTTTATCCCTAGAAGCCAGCTTAAATTCGTCTACAGCTTCATCTATCAAACCTTCCTCCAGAAAGGCTACTCCTAGGTTAAAGCGGCTTTCAAAGTCCTCCTGATCCACATTCTCCTCTACAACTTTCCTGAATTCAGAAGCTATATCAGTAAGGTCCTTTTCAGCGGCTGCTCCATCTCCTTTTAACTGAAGCTCAAAAACAGATTCTATCACTTCCAATTCTTCATCTATCCTATCTTTTAAATCATAATAACTAATTTTGGGCCGTTCTTCAAAAACTTCAGGGGCAACATCTTCTGCTGTAGCGTGAACATCAGAAGCAAGCACATCCTCCTCACCACCAACAGAATCAACCCCTTTTTTAAATAATTTGGATTCTTCCTGAGTAGCTTTACTAACTCTTTGCATAATATCTTCTTCAGTTACCGTTGAGGACATTTCACATATAGCAGTAAGCTTCTTTTCTACTCTGGGCTCGTCAGGATAGGATATTCTTAAGTTCTCAAGAATTCTTCTTGCGAGTCTCAATAATCCTTGTTCGACATATACATCAGCTTGTACCAGATTCGTATCTAACATCTCTTCTGATCCCTCTTCAATTTTTCTAAGGAGTTCCTTCCTTTCCTCATCATCTGGGACTTCCTCAGCCTTTATTTCTTCTTCTGGAGGCTCAACGGCCTTCTCCTCTTCGGGGGATTTTTCCGCTGTCTCCTCTTCTTTAAGTCCTCCAGGTACTTCTTTAAGAACTTCAGGTACTTCCTCTGTCCTCATTTCCGGGGCAGCTTCTTCTGCTACCTTTTCTTCTATGGGAAGCCCTTCTTCCTTCTTCTCTTCTTCAAGGGCTTCCTCCAATTTTTTCTCCTCCTCGGCAAGCCTTTCCGCTATCTCTTCCTCTCTAAGTCCTTCAGGTGCTTCCTCTGTCCTCATTTCCGGGGCAGCTTCTTCTGCTACCTTTTCTTCTATGGGAAGCCCTTCTTCCTTCTTCTCTTCTTCAACAACTTCCTCTATTTTTTTCTCTTCTTCCAGAGGCGTCCCCACTTTCTCTTCTTCGGGGAGTTTTTCAGCTGTCTCTTCTTCTTTAAGAACTTCAGGTACTTCTTTAAGTCCTTCAGGTACTTCCTCTGTCCTCATTTCCATGGCAGCTTCTTCTGCTACCTTTTCTTCTATGGGAAGCTCCTCTTCTTTCCTTTCTTCTTCAACAACTTCCTCTACTCTTTCCTCTTCTCTTTCCTCTTTTTCCAGAGGCGTCCCCACTTTCTCTTCTTCCTCAGGAACTCCAAATTCTTCTACAAAAAGACTGTATTCTTTTTTAAGTGCTTCATCTTCAGGACAAAGATCAACAAGCTCTTTTAATACATGTAACGATTCCTTCCCTCCATTATTGTTATGGTATTCATCCAATATAACCTTGTACACAACCTCTAGGTTCTTCTTTTGATCTTTTAACTTATAAATATAGGCTAACTTTTCCAGGGCGGGTAAGTAGTTTTTTTTTGCTGAAAGAATAAGACCAAGAAGGCCGATAGCTTTTTCGACTCTCCTTTTTTTGATCAAGCTCTCAATCAAGGGTAAGTAAAGCTCATAGGCTTGATCAAGTTTATCCAGGGAAATATCGATGCGTCCAAGCTTAACTCTTGCTTCAACATCCTTTGGCCGGAGGGAAATAATTTTAGAGTACACATCTGCGGCTTTTTTAAAATTCTGGTCTTCAAAATAGATATTTCCCATAAGCTTGAGAGCGGTTACATTGTCTTTGTCCCCTTTCAGCATATCATTGATTAGATGCAGGGCCTCCTTCTTATTGTTTTCTCTTTTAAGGAGCTCAATCAAATTGGACAGAGTTCTTGAATGATCTTTTTTAAGATCGCTTGCTCGGCGAAGCATTTCCCTTGCTTCTTTTATAGCATTATTGCGGATCTTGAATTCAGCAATATCGTTAAGTTCATCAACCGCTTTCTCTACTTCTCCATTCTTTGAATAAAGCTCAGAAAGCGATAACATCGCTCGCATATCTTTCTTGTCAATTTTTTTGATTTTTTCGTAGACAAAAATGGCTTGTTTCAATCGATTATTTTTTCTTAAATCCTTCGCGATATTTATATATTCCGCCTTTGCTTCAGAAATAAAACCTTGATTGCTGTAGAGGTCAGCCAATTTCATGGATGTATCTATATCTCCGGGATTTAACTTGCTGGCTTTTTTAAAAATAGCTATTGCTTGAGTGTATAAGCCCCTCCCTTCGTAATAACTGGCAATCTGATAATATTCTTCGACCGCTTTTTTTTCTTGTTTTAATCTTATATACAATTCACTTATGATGTTCCTGATACTGATATCCTGAGCTCCCCCTAACAACAGACTTCGGTACACTTCAATGGCATCGTCATACTTCCCCCTTTTGACGCATCTCTCTGCTTGATCTATGGTTTTGCTTCTATTTACTTCAGAAACCATCTCACTTACACCTGAGATTAAAAGTGAGCCTGTGCAAGGACGTTGGCCCTTTCTCTTTTAATGCTCGAAAATGTTCTTTTGTTGGATATCCCTTATTTTTAGAGAGGGAATAGCCTTCATAAACATCATCCAAATGAAACATCATTTCGTCCCTCAGAACTTTGGCTACAATGGAAGCCGCTGCGATTGAAGTACTTTTTTTATCTCCTTGAGGAACACCTTCCTGAGGATAATCTACATCATTTAGGGTAAATCCGTCAACTAGGATGAAATCAGGAGTGATGAGCATCCTTTCCACCGCTTTTTTCATTGCACTCATCGAAGCCCAGTAAATATTATTCTGATCGATCTCAAAATTTGTTGCAGCGCCCACGCCGACAGCTGCTGCATGGGCTAAGATCAACTTAGCTAATCTCTGTCTTTTTTTTGGAGAAATGGCTTTGGAATCATCAATTTCATTGACCCATTCAAAGACATTTCTTTTTATCACTTTCTGAGGAAAAATAACCGATGCAGCGATGACAGGGCCGAAAAGAGCTCCTCTTCCCACTTCATCGACACCTGCAATTGCCTTAAATCCCTTCTGGATGATTTTTTTCTCTATCTGAAAATCTGCCAATGTATTATCTTTTACTGAATAGAGTTCGATCCTCCAAAATAGCGATTGAAAAACAAGGAGAGTCTCTCCTTTGCAGGCGAATGATTCCACCCTTCATCTCAATTCCGATGACAACTCAATCCTAATATAAACGGCCAGGCTAATCTTTAATTTTTCCCATGCCATATGCAGCGCCAAGCCATACAGAATATTTGTCCTATCTTTGTTCCTTAAGCCTGGCTGCTTTTCCTTTGAGTTCACGAAGATAATATAATTTGGCTCTCCTGACCTTTCCATGCCTGACAACTTCAATCTTTTTTATCATTTTGGAATGAAGAGGAAAAACTCTTTCCACTCCAATACCAAAAGAAATTTTTCGAACGGTGAACGTTGCTCCTAATCCAGAACCTCTCTTGGCAATCATATCTCCTCGAAAAACTTGAATTCTTTCCTTGCTTCCTTCTCTGATGATAACATGAATTTTAACCGTGTCTCCCACTTTAAAAGAATCTCTATCCTTTTTAAACTGTTTTCCTTCCACTAGATCAATTAGGTTCATCTTTCTTTCCTTTCTCTTCAGTTTCTATTTCCTCAAGTATCCTCTTTTCCTCCGGAGATAATTTTCGACTCCTCAAAAGGTCAGGTCTGAGAAGCCATGTTTTTGTCAAAGATTTTTTCTTTCTCCAATATCTAATTTTATTGTGGTTTCCGGAGAAAAGAACTTCAGGAACTTTTTTTTCTTTGAAATCGCGAGGTCGAGTATACTGAGGAAAATCTAACATCCCCTCATAGAAAGAATCATTTTTAACGGATTCCATCTTTCCAACAACTTGAGGAATAAATCTTGAAACTGCATCAACAAAAACAATGGCTGCAGGCTCTCCACCTGTAAGAATATAATCCCCAATTGAGATCTCGCCTGTCACTAAGTATTGAATCACTCTTTCATCGACTCCTTCATAACGGCCGCAGATAAGAACGATTTGAGGATACTGAGCAAATTCTTCGGCAGAAAAAGAATCGAATCTCCTTCCCTGAGGGGAGAGGAGGTATACCGGCGTATCCTCACTCTGCTTAATTTTTTCCACAGCTGCAAAAATCGGCTCTGGTTTTAGGACCATTCCTTGACCCCCACCAAAGGGGCGATCATCGACCTGTTTGTGCTTATCTAAGGAAAAATCTCTTAAATCATGAACATGAACTTCAACTAATCCCTTTTCCATAGCCTTTTTTATAACACCTCCTGAAAATACACTCCCGAACATCGCGGGAAATATAGTGATTATATCAAATCTCATTCAACTCTAAAAGACCTGGAGGAGGATCAATCAATATTTCCCTTTTTTTCAGGTTAACCTTTATGCAGATAGATCGTGTAAAAGGAATGAGTATTTCTTTCCCTTCTTTTTCAACGACTAAAAGATTATTATTTTCAAAACACAGCAGGTCTTTTACGCTTCCGACCCTATCTCCGCCTTTGGTGAGTACTAAACAGCCAATGAGTTGGAAAAAGTAATAATTGTTTTTTTTCAGAGTATGAAGGTCTTTCTCTGGAAGCAGGATTTCCTGCCCCACAAATTCACGAGCCTGAGAAAGAGAATCGATTCCCTTTAGTTTGAGAATAAAATATTCTCTATAGGGCCGAAAAGATTCAACCCAAAATTCTTGAGTCTTCTCTCTTTGGAGATATACCCGTGAAAAAAAAATGTTTTTGGGGATATTCTCCATAAAATTTCACCCTTAGCTCACCCAGTCTTCCCTGACTCCTTATAATTTTTGCTATGCTGACCAAATTATCCTTTTTCGATTATCTCGAGATTAAATCTCCTCTTAAGTTTCATCCCAGCAGCACCAAGAATAATTCTTACGGCCCGTGCTGTTCTTCCCTGCTTGCCGATCACTTTGCCCAAATCTTCCTGTGCAACCTTGAGTTCCAGGATAGTGGTCTGTTCCCCTTCTAGCTGGGAAACCTGTACCTTGTCCGGATTATCAACTAATGCTTTGGCAATCAATTCAACAAGTTCTTTCACTGTAACCTCCTTTAAGTTTTAGAATCTTGAGTGGAAAGCTTCTCAGGCTTTGAAACTTTATGCAAAAGAGATTGAACTGTATTAGAGGCTTGAGCTCCTTTCTTCAACCAATAATTCGCTCTTTCTAAGTCAACTTTGATATCAGGTGGTTCTGTTAAAGGATTGTAATAGCCTAAAATCTCTTTTGCTTTGCTTTCCCTGGGTTTTCTTGAATCAATAGCGATGATGCGATAATAGGGCTTTTTTTTCGTTCCCATTCTCATAAGTCGTAATGCAATCATTTTCTATCCGTTATTAAAAGGTAGTAGAGATAATATCTTATTTTTTTCTCTAAGTCAACTGTTTTTAACGAGATAAAAAAAGGGTCACATCTCAATATAAGACATGTTTCTCCCGTTCTTACAAAAGCGAATCGGCACCTTCTTCTGAATATGTTAAAAGTCGAGATGCGACCCCGACAGGAGTTTCTGAAACTGAGATTTTTTCATCATTTTCTTCATTTCTAAAAACTGCTTTAACAACTGATTCACTTCAGAAACCGACCTTCCACTTCCCTTAGAAATTCTAACTCGCCTGCTCCCGTTGATTATCTTTGGACGTTCCCTCTCCTCCATAGTCATGGAATTGATAATAGCCTCATAGTGAAGAATCTTCTTATCATCAATATTCAGCTTAGAAATATTCTTAAAAGGCCCGGCTTCGGGAAGCAAGCCTAAAAGTTGGGAGATGGAACCCATTTTTTTCATCTGGATGAGCTGCTTTTTGAAATCCTCTAAAGTGAACTCTTGATTCTTGAGACGTTTCGCAAGTTCCTTCGCTTCATCTAAATCAGCCTCCCCCTCGGCTTTCTCGACTAAACTCAAAATATCGCCCATGCCGAGTATACGAGAAGACATCCGGTCAGGGTGAAAAATTTCAAACTTATCCAATTTTTCCCCCGTACCCACAAATTTTATTGGTTTACCTGTAACAGTAACAATCGATAAGGCTGCTCCCCCCCTGGCATCGCCATCGAGCTTGGTTAAGATAATAGAATTCAAGCCAATCGTTTTTTCAAAAATCTGAGCACTCTTTACTGCATCCTGTCCTGTCATAGAATCTCCAATATAAATAACTTCCGTAGGATCAAGGATATCTCTCACTAATCGAAGTTCTTTCATAAGATCATCGTCTATATGAAGCCTCCCTGCTGTATCAACAATGAGGGGATCAAAGCCTCGGTTCGTTGCATACTTAACAAGCTCCTTAAGGGCTCCGGAAGGAGAAGACATCTGCTCTTTTGTCATTTCATAGCAAGGAAGGTTGAGCATCTTTGCAATCATCTTCATCTGCTCTTGCGCAGCGGGCCTTTTCAGATCAAATGAGACAAGAAGAGGATTTTTTTGTAAGCTCAAAACCCATTTAGCCAGTTTTCCGCAAGTTGTCGTTTTCCCTGAGCCTTGAAGTCCAACGAGCATGAAGATCGAAGGGGGGCGGCTCGAGAATTTTAACTTTTTTTCTTCCTGCCCCAGGATTGAAGTCAATTCATCTCTGACTATCTTTATGACCTGTTGAGCTGGGGAAAGACTCAAAAGAACTTTCTCGTCTAAAGCCTTGAGCTTGACTCGCTCTTCAAATTCTTTCACGACTTGGTAGTTAACATCAGCCTCGAGAAAGGAAAGTCGAATCATTTTTAATGCTTCAACCATGTTTGTCTCAGTTATCTTCCCCTCGCCGCGAAGATACTTTAAAGCTTTTTGAAGGCGTCTCGATAATTGATCGAACATGCTTTTATTTCCTAAGTCATTAACCTGATTTATTCAGGTTAATTGACATCCAATATGTTACGTTAGACCAAGATTAAAATCAATGAAGAAACCGTGAGCAAGGCTGAGCGGGCATGGTTCCTCTTCTCTCTTTTCACTACCAGGTTTTGGGGGATAGCCGAAGCGACCATTGAAGATTTAGCCTTCGGAGCTCGGCTTTTGAGGGAAGTTGACGAAGTCAACCGGCCGAGATGTTTGAGCACGAGATGAGAAAAGGAAGCGAGTCCCGTAATGAAAAAGAACATACGGCGTATGTCATGAACTGTGGTGCGGAGTTCCGAGGCCGCCGAAAAGGCCGAGTGTAGAATGGCGTAAAAAATCTGATTGGGAGCGAGGCTATCCCCCAAAACCTCCTATGGCTTGACTTTTTCTCACATTGCGATTAATGTATTACTACTTTTTTGCAGGAGTAATGGAGAAAAGGATAGAAAAGGATAAGGTTTTACCTCGCACACTCTCGGGAGAATAAAAATGAGTCCGAAAATTGATTATAAAGAAGTCAATAAGCTCATTGAGCTAATGGAAAAGAAAAATTTGGACAACTTCGAACTTGAAATAGAGGGACTTAAAATAAAAATAAGCAGAAATATAGCTCCCGCTGTTGAAGGGGAGTCTTCCACTTCTCTCCCGACATCTCCAAAGAACGAAACGGAGGAAAGCAGCGAGTCTTTGGAAACTGTCACACAGGAGGGAAAAAATAATCTTCACCACATCACATCCCCAATGGTTGGAACTTTTTACCGATCTTCAGATCCTTCTTCTCCTCCTTTTGTTGAAATAGATGACTCGGTGAAAAAAAACCAGACTCTCTGCATCATAGAAGCAATGAAATTGATGAATGAAATCGAATCAGATGTTAAAGGTATTATAATAGAAATTTATGCCGAAAACGGAAAGCCTGTCGAATATGGACAAAAATTGTTTACAATCCAAACACTTCCCTGACCTCTTATGTTTTCCAAAATCCTAATAGCCAACCGAGGGGAAATTGCTCTTCGTATAATCCGGGCAGCCAAAGAATTGGGTTTAAAAACTGTGGCTGTCTATTCTGAAGCAGACAAAAACTCCCTGCATACCATGCTCGCAGACGAAAAAATCTGCATAGGTCCTGCCAAAGCTTCTGAAAGCTATCTCAATATACCCAATATCCTGAGTTCTGCTGAGATTACAAAAGCCGATGCGATCCATCCTGGCTATGGATTCCTGGCGGAAAATCCCCGTTTACCAGAGATCTGTGAAACATCAGGCATCACTTTTATCGGTCCTTCCGCTTCGATCATGAGGATCATGGGGGATAAAAACAAAGCTCGTCAAGAGATGAAGAGAGTGAAATTACCTGTAATCCCGGGCAGTGATGAAATTATTGATGATGTATCAGAGGCAAAAAAACTCGCCCAAAAAATCGGCTGTCCCGTTATTCTCAAGGCAACATCAGGGGGCGGAGGCAAAGGCATGAGAATTGTCCGCTCTGCCGCAAATCTGGAAGGCCAGTTTTCCATTGCCCAAAATGAGGCCAAAGCCGCTTTTGGCGAATCTTCTCTTTATCTGGAAAAATATATCCCAAGAGCCCATCACATCGAGATACAAGTCATCGGGGACAAAAAGGGAAATGTTCTCGCCTTTGGAGAAAGAGAATGTTCCATCCAGAGAAAATACCAGAAAGTGCTTGAGGAAACACCTTCTCCTTTTATTGATGATAGGTTGCGGAAAAAGATAATCAAGGCCGCACAGGAAGCAGCACATTCTATAGGCTACGAAAGCCTGGGAACATTTGAGTTCTTGGTGGATGAGAATAGGAAATTTTATTTTATGGAAGTAAACACCAGAGTCCAAGTCGAACACCCGATAACCGAAATGGTGTACGGAATTGACTTGATCAAAGAACAAATCAAGATAGCAAAAGGTGAAAAACTCTCTATCCCCCATGATTTAAAACTAAACGGTCATTGTATAGAATGCAGGATAAATGCAGAAGATGCAGAAACATTTTTTCCCTCTCCTGGGAAGATTGACTTCCTTGCTCTTCCGGGCGGAGAAGGAATCCGTATAGATTCCGCCGCTTACTGCAATTGGGAGATTCCCCCTGACTATGATTCTCTCATTGCAAAAATTGTAGCAAGAGCTCCCACACGACCGGAAGCCATCAAAAAAATGTTAACTGCTCTAGAGATGACAACCATTGCTGGAATAAAAACAAATATCCCACTTCATTTGAGTATTCTTTCCAATTCAGATTTCATCAAAGGAAACTACGACATCCAATTTATGGAGAGATTTCTTCGTAATAAGAACAAATAAGGGACGTTCCCCAGAGTACCATCCTTTGCGAACTCATATTTAAAGGGTGGTACTCTGGGGAACGTCCCTTACTTTCTTTCTTATCCGGATCTTGACCTCAAACTCACCGGAGTTATCGCCTACGACATTCTCATTGATTCCCAAATAAAGACGCCCGTTCAACGGCATCATTATAGTATTTTTTGGTCCTATAAAAAATTTTTCAACAACCTCATGGCGAATGTCTTGTTCTTTTTCCTCGTTAATTTCAACAGAAATGAGCCAGACAACTCTCCCGATTAAAGCCCCTTTATTCCTATCTGTAAAAGGTTGATGCAAGTCTTGAAGAGGATAGCCCTCAGGCCCACAATGGGCAATTGGATTGCCTTCCTGAAGAATGATTTGCCCGGATGCGTCAAAATAAATTTCCTGGCCTTCTCTAACATCAAGTCCGGAATCTGTCCAATCCAGATCGCCCAAAACAGCGAGTTGAATGTCTGTTTCCAGTTCTGTTTCGGAGTATTCATCCATTCCCTCACGGAGAAATGTGGACGGTAAAGACTTGAGCAGAGATCTCAATTCGTTGAATCCTGAAGGGTCCTCATAAAAGGGAAAAGAAGGGAGCAATTTCAAATAAGCTAAGAGTTTTTTTTGCCTCCTTGGATTCCAGGGATTTTTTCTCATCCAGGAGAAAGAAGGTTCTTCACTTATCCCCAGTCGATTAACCAAGGTCACAAATCCTTGAGGATCGAATTCTGCATCATAACTATTTATGAGCGCAAATTCGTCAGCTTTCTCGATCTTGGAAGAATCATATTCGAGGTTTGAAAAAAAGGCAAAAGCACCTCCCTCAGCCAAAAAAATCCGATCCAACCTCTCCCATCCTTTATCTCCTGCAATTATTTCTCCCGGTTTAAAATCAGGTTGATTCATCAATTTTTTATTAATCTGCTGGTGAACGTGATGGGCCATGACATGCCCTGTCTCAAAAGCTAAAATCCCAGCAAGCTCGGATTCTGATTCTGTGGCTTCAATCAGGCCACGGTAGATATAAACCTGTCCTCCTAATGTTGTGAAGGCATTAATATCAGGAGAATCAATAATTTTGAAGGACCATTCCCAATTCCCGACAAGTTCGCCAAAACGAGTCCGATTGATAATCCTATTTTTTATTCTATCCAGAAAATTACTCAAGAATTTATCTTTCAAAATCACAATTTCTTTTTCAATCTCGGAAGCTATCCTTCTGGCATATACGATTTCATCACCCTCTGGTATGAGATAAAATCTTTTTTCAGCTTCATCCTCTTTCCTCTTCAAAACAGAGCCTTCAACAGCAGTACAACTGAAAAAAATCGACAAAAATAATAGAAGAAGAGGGATTATTGACAAAAGAGAAACATCAAATGTCTTCCTTTTTCTCACTTGGCTTTTTTTGCTGTTTTTCATCTCATATCTGTTCTTATATTTTAATCGGTTAGAACTCAATAAATCAATATTAACAACTCTCAACTTTTCAAGCAACTCAAAATGGTTAATCTGAGCATAAACTTTTTGCCTTTCAAACCGTAGTATAATATGATAATACATTCCAAAGAGGTCAAAAAATGAAGAAGAAAAAAAGTTTCTTTAAAAAAAGAAAAAAAATTTTCATAATCTCTGCAGTTATCAGTGTGATCGGCCTTATCATAATCTTCAACCTCCAATCACAAAGAGAAAAATCGATTAAAGTTACCATGGAGAAGGTTGAGAAGCATGATCTGGCCTCGACCATCTCGGCATCGGGTGAGATTAAGCCTAAAAAAAGCGTCAATATAAGCGCCCAGGTTCCGGGAAGGATCATAAAAATTGGTGTAGAAGAGGGACAAAGGGTCAAGGCAGGTGATTTTCTCATGAAACTTGACTCAACTCAATATGAAGCGAATGCTGAACGGGACAGAGCTCTCATTCATCTGTATAGAACTGAGCTCATAAAGGCAGAGGCTAGATTAAAAAAAGATACAAGTTTCTACGAAAGACAAAAAAAACTTTATGAGGAACAACTTCTCTCCAAAGAACAACTGGAAGAAGCCAAAACTATACATGAGATTTCCATAGCTCAGCAACAATCCATCCGCTATCAAATCGACCAGGCACAGGCTTCCCTCCAAAGCTCTATGGATAATCTGCGCAAAACCGCTTACAACTCCCCCATCGATGGAATAATCACAAGCCTTCGTATTGAAGAAGGAGAAATCGCCATGATCGGCACGATGAACAATCCTGGAACAGTTCTGATGATCATCGCAGATCTGTCAGTGATGGAAGTGGAGGTGGAAGTAGATGAAACCGATGTTATCGGCATCAAGATTGGACATCAGGCAGAAGTAAGAATTGATGCTCTTCCTGATCAAACAGTCGATGGAAAGGTCACGGAAATAGGAAGTTCTGCCCTCCAGAAATTGACATCATCCCAGGAATCTAAAGATTTTAAAGTCATCATAACCCTGGAAAACCCCCCGGAGAATCTGAAACCCGGACTCTCAGCCTCGGCAGATATCACCACGGCTGAAAAAAAGGATGTCCTTGCTGTTCCCATTTCCGCTTTGGTTTTAAGAGAAAAAGAAGAAGAGGAGAAAAAGAAAAACAAAGAACAAGAGGAAGGAGTCTATGTTATCGAGAACAGCCGAGTAAAATTTTATCCTGTCGAAAAAGGGATCATGGGTGAAATGATGATTGAAATCATATCCGGCCTGGAAGAAGGGAAAGAGATTGTCGTTGGACCCTACAGTGCTCTCCGTCAGCTTAAAGATGAAATGCTGATCAAAGTAGATGAAAAGAAAGAAGAGGAAAAATAAACGATGAGCATTGACAACAACAACCTTATTTCCACGGAAAACCTCTGGAAAATCTATCAATTAGGAAAACAGGAAGTCAAGGCTCTCTGTGGAGTGACACTCTCCATATCCC
>JAGLWV010000140.1 GCA_023133225.1 Candidatus Aminicenantota bacterium
TGAAGGGGCCCTTTTTCTCTCGGGTGAATAAAAGACAGAGTCGCTTCTGCTATTTGGCCTTCCGGATGAGGATATCTCCACTGTATGTTTTGAAATGATACTCAGGACCTCCCCCGTTTATGGTTCCGTAGATGAACTGGCCGATACTGAGTCTGAATTTCCCATCTTTTTTTCTTGTGCCTTTTAAAGCTTCTTGAGGGGTTGGCATTATTTTTAAATCAAAATCACTGTATATTTCGCCCCGGTCTGATTTCATTTTCAAGCTAGCATTGATGTTGGCGGGAAAAGTCACATCAATGTCTCCCTTCCAGTTGCTGAATGACATTGGCTTTTCAGGGTGAACTTTTACGAATGTTACGGTGATATTTCCGCTGTACGCATGAGCAACCACAGCTCCTGATACATCGGTGAACTTCAATTCTCCCTTATAATGCTCCACTTCAATCTCTCCGTTGACCTTATCCACTGTTATGTCTCCATTTTTGTAGCTGTGTAGTTTCAGCGAGGTTGAAAAGGGGACTTGAATCGTGAGGTCAACAGTCTTTTTTTGTGATTCAACATTTATACTCATAACATTGTCCTCTTCCACGACAGACAGGCCAGTGGTTCTAGTCTGTATTAACCGCATCCCCTTAGCCTTCTCGCTGATTTTCTTTTTTTCGGTGAGTATTTTCCCTCGAAGTCGTGCTTCAATGATGACCTCTTTGCCGTTATAACCTTTGACAGTGATTCCGCCGTTGTAAGTATGGGCTTTGACCAATCCCGGCTTTGAGGGATTGCTGAAGGGCACAGTCACCCGGTCGACTTTTTCCTGCCCGTAGCACAATGTGCCTGCGAAAAGAAAAAGAGTAAATACTGTGAGATACAATTGAGTTTTTCTCATTCTATCCTCCTATGAAGTTATTCATTTTTTTTTGCCTATCAGAATATCCCCGTTCAGGGTATCAAATTTTATTTCGGGCCCGCCCTTTCCAGTCCGGACGCCGAAGAATCGGTTGCTCTTGTAGACATATTTTCCTTTGTAACGCTTACTCACGGATTTCTTGAGAGGCATGTAGCTTACCGAAAAATCCGTGTAAGCATTTCCGTTGAATGTCTTCAGGAGAAGGTCGGCCGAAAGGTTCGGGCGGAAAGTGATTTCCAGGTCACCGTTTACGGTTCGAAAAGAGCAATCCGATTCAGGATTCCGGCTGAAGAGCACCTTCACTTTGCCGTTGACCGTATGGGCATCCCCCGCTCCTGCCACCTCACTCATTTCAATTCTGCCGTTTACGTTTTTAACCTCGAATTCTCCTTCAACATTATTGATTTTTATATCCCCGGAATTGATAGTCTTGAGATAGAGGTCTGTTTTGTGCGGCACCTTGAGCTCAAAATCATAATGAACCTGGTATCCGGGATTCCGCCAGTTCCTCCATCTGCGCCGCTTATTACAGTCCCTGAAAGGCCCATCCACATAGATGTCAATGGTGTTGCCTTCTTCTGTGATCTCAAGCTCCACTTCTTCTTTGGCTTTTTGGATTTTTTCCTTGTTCCGGCCCTTTATGGTTTTGTGGACGAGAAGCTTCACTTCCTTGCCCCTGTAACCCTCGACTTCTATCGAACCCCAGATATTATCGACAAAAAGCTCCTTCGGCTTGGATGGATCCTGAAACGTCAGGGTCTTTCGGATTTCCTCCTTTTCTTCAATGCGAAAGCTCTCTGCATCCAGAGCGATAATCCCTATTAGAAATACAGCCAGCGATGTCAGTATGATTTTTTTCATCGATGCCTTCTCCTAATACGTAAGCTGCTGTATTCCTTGTTCAGCATGATTTTTCACATCGGGATTCAATTTTTCATCCTGTATCAATTGTTTCAGAGATTCGATGGCACGCCTTTCGCGCATGTTGACCATAAGGTCTATAAGTGATACTTGAATCAGGGGAGAAGTTTGTCTAGAAAGGGATTGGATGAGTCCTTCCTTGACAGTGGGATTTTCATGGAAAAGGTAGAGTGCATCCACAGCCGCGAGCCGGACGTTAACATTCGGGTCGTTGTTCAAGGTGTCCAGGAGGGACTGGATGATTTTTTTATTTGGCTTTTCCATTCGGTAACTCAGGCCGACTCCTCTGAGCCTCTCAGTCGGAGAAGACTGTTCCAGCAAGGAAATAGCCAGTGTCTGGCGCATGCCCTGGACTTCCTGGCGAAGAGAGGCCATTTCATAGACTTTTTTTCCGTTTAAGTTGAGAAAATAACCTGCTGTCAAGCCAGCGAGTAGAAGAGTTAGGGAAAAGGCGAACTGGAATGCCGGCTGTCTGGGCCACCAGTGCGTAAGCCAGCCGCCGCGAAGTTTATGCACTCTAGGCAACTCTTTTTCCTGTTCGAGACCCTGCTTGTAGGCATCGAGCATGCCATAGAAACGGGAGCGCAGGGAATCGCTGGGCTGTTCCTGCGGGAGGACACCCAGCTTTGTCCAGATTTCGCTCAGGCTCTCCAGTTCCTCTCTGCAGGAAATGCAGGTGCTCACATGCTCCTGAATCTCTTTTTTAGATATGTCTTCCAACTCTCCGATTAAAAAATCCGGAAATTTTACTTTTATATGTTTACATTTCATGAGACCATGCCTCCTGAAAGTTCAAAATAGATCTTTCCAAGTTCTTTGGTTGCCCTGTGAACATGGGCCTTCACCGTTCCTATATGGCAGTCAAAAAGTTCGGCGATTTCTTTATACTTTAGATTCTGAAAGCGGCTGAGAACCAGGACTTCCCTTTTTTTAAGAGGAAGTTTGGCCAGCGCTTGCCGCAGCAAAGCGATGTCCTGGAGCTGTTCCACACTTTCGGAGGGGCCAGGCTCTCGGCTTGAGGCTTCTTCCCACTGTTCCTCGAGTGGAACCTCTTTCTTTCTTTTTCTCAGGTGATCGATGTGAGTATTACGTGCGATCTGATACATCCAGACGGTGAATTTGCTCTCGCCCCGGTAGGTGGGACGGTATTTCAATATGCGAAAGAATACATCCTGTACCAGGTCTTCGCTGGTACCGCGGTTTCCTGTTAAGCGGAGAAAAAAGTTGTAGAGAGGGACTTGATGCCGTTCAAAAAGAATAGCCAGTCTTTCCACTTTTCCTTCCTTGACTTCTTCCATCAATTGGTTATCGGTCGTCGAATTCACTCGTGTTGTTCCTTTTTTAAATCTATTTATATATTAAGACTTGCCTTTTAAGAAAAGGTTACACAATAATTTAGAAAATTGAAAGGATACGAAAAAATGTAGAAAGAGTAAAAAAAACTGTGATATGATAAAGACGGATTCAATTGGAGAGGGGTTTTCCTTCAATCTGGTTTATTGAGCAGCTGAGTGGAGAGAAATGAGAATGTGTGTTCGCCTGGTCGGAATTTCGGCTGACATAAACTTGAAATGAGAGAGAAAAATGCGAAATAAAAAAAGAAATTTCTTTTTTTTAGCATTTTTCTGCTTTTTTTTGGGAGTATATCTCTATAGTGACCAAACCTATCAATTCGAAGCCCCGATGTATCATATTGAAATAACAGAGGATGGATACCATAGGATATCGATGCCGGGATATTATTCTTACGGGATCCCGGGTTATCCTGACCTGCCTTCGAGAATTTATCGGATTGCATTGCCTCCCGATGTTGATGGTGATGACGTTGAAGTTGAATATTTTGAAACAAGCGTAGTACACCTCGGGACGTTTCGAATCAGGGAGTTACAGCCAATGGTCACTTGGGTCAACGGAGAAAGAATTTCTGGAGAGAAAGCCGACATCTATTCAAATGACTCTAATTATCCTGGGAAAGTTGTTGAATACCTGGGGCTCTCTCAGATGAGAAAGTGGAGGATCATTAACATCAAATACACTCCTTTCCAGTATAATCCTGTAACACAAGATTTGAGGTTTATTCCCGAAGTCCGTTTGAGTATTCGCTTTACAAGACCGCGAAGCAGAGTTGTATCAGGCGTGGAGATTTCAGATAGAGTAATGGAGGTAAGGGCTAAGAAAGTACTAACCAATTATTCAGAGGCAAAGGAATGGTATACATACGGGAAGACCATTGCGGAGCCGTTGCAAACATTCGATTATGTGATAATAACCACAAATGCTATAGAATCGAACAGCACAAAACTGAGTGATTTCATGAATTTTTTAAGGGACTGGGGGTATTCTCCCTTATTAATCACAGAGGATGATTATGGCAGTCTGGAAGGCCAATCTCCAAACGGCACAGCAGAGAAGATGAGAGAGTGGCTAAAAAATAATTATCTAAGCTATTCGATAAAATATGTTTTATTGATAGGGAATCCTGACCCAGATGATCCGAGCTTGGATTCCGATGCGGTGGGAGATGTGCCGATGAAGATGTGTTGGCCTAGACGAAGAGAGGAGGGAACTCCAGATGACGATGAAGCTCCCACGGATTATTTCTATGCTGATTTGACGGGAGACTGGGATCTTGACGGTGATGGTTATTTTGGCGAGTATTCTGGTGACAGAGGAGATGGGGGAGTGGATTTTGCCAACGATGTCTATGTAGGAAGGATTCCCGTTTATGAGGGTGTAGCAGATCTAGATTCAGTTTTAAGCAAAATAATAAGATATGGAGGCACACCCGCTCTTGGCAGTATGATGCCTATGAGTGATACAAGCTGGAGGCTTAACGCCTTACTGCCGATGAGTTTTTCTGATGATTCGACCGATGCTGCTTACTTGGGTGAGGCGATGAAATCAGATTATTTATCTTCAGCAGGATATTCTTCCTGGACGATGTTCATGCAGGGGAGTATCTGTGCCGAGGCTAATTCAATTTTTTCTTCAGATGGGGAGCTTTTGGATCTTTTAGTAAAAGAAAGATGGAAAGTTCTTCCATACGGACTGGTATGGTGGAAAGGGCATGGAAGCACCTGGAATGCATTTATTGGATACGGAAGTTGTAGTCAGGGGACAATAATGAGTACGTATGATTGTTATTTATTGAATGATGACTTTCCCTCTTTTGTTTTCCAGGGATCTTGCGACAATGGACGTCCAGAGTCATCGCATAATCTTGGAACAGCTTTACTATACAATGGGGCAATTGCCACTTTGAGCTCAAGCAGGGTTTGCTGGTATGTTCTTGGTTCCTGGAATACTGGAAAGAAATATTACTGTGATATTGCAAGTATAGGCTATTTTTACGGGAAGGAGCTTGTTGGTAATGATAAAAAAGCGGCTGTAGCTCTTTACGATGTAAAGAGTGATATGGGGATCAACGGTGGATGGTTTGGAGACGAGTCATGGATGAATCTTTTTGATTTCAACCTCTACGGCGATCCGGTGACTTCCCTGAAAGCTATCATGGGGAAATTATTGATCATCTCTTCAGGGACAGGAGGGACGACGGATCCTGAACCTGGGGAATATATCTATGCTGATGAAACTGAGGTTTCACTAACAGCCACAGCTGAGACAAATTATAGATTCAGCGGATGGTCAGGAGATGTTCCTGAAGGACAGGAAAATGACAATCCCCTCGTTTTAACTGTGGATTCGGTCATATCGATCCATGCGAATTTTGTTCGCCGGTACAATCTGACTCTTGCTTCATCGGCCGGTGGAACAACCGACCCTGAGCCGGGAATCCACATCTACGATGATGGAACAGAAGTGATCCTGACCGCCATCCCTGAGAATTTTTATGAATTCGGCGGATGGTCGGGAACTGGTTCTCAAGAGCAGGAAGGTGACAATCCCATCACCATTATCATGGATTCCGATAAGTCGATCCAAGCCAGTTTTATTCGCAAGTACGACCTGACTATGTCTGTGGAGGGAGGCGGGACAACACTCCCTTCACCGGGAACTCATAGATACAGATCAGGAGAAACCGTTAATGTACAAGCCATAGCTGATGACACGTATGAATTCAGCGGATGGAGTGGTGATGTATCGGGGACAACGAATCCTGTAAAAATCACAATGGATTCAGACAGAAGTATAAAAGCCACATTTACGAAAGCTACAGTTAAGAAGAAAGGATGTTTCATAGCAACAGCAGCTTATGGTACATCCCTGCATCCTTGTGTAAAGATTCTTCAAGATTTCAGGGACACATATCTTAT
>JAGLWV010000141.1 GCA_023133225.1 Candidatus Aminicenantota bacterium
TGCTTTTATGCTTGTTTGTATTTTTGTAATCCCGGTCTTTCTTATTTCTTTTTATCAGAGAAAACCGAGAGAACGTCGATAAAATTAACAACATGGGGGTCGCGTCTTAACATTTGACATATCTTTCATTTCTTTTTACATTAGTGCCTGGTTCATTTATTTTGAATATGTAAAATGTCAAAACCTGGCCCCCAAAAAACGAGAATTTCATGGCAGCCTTAACCTATAAAAAAGCAGGTGTAGATATCGAAAAAGCCGATGAGTTTGTAAAAAAAATAAAATCCCTTCTAGGAAAAACCAGGCGTCCTGAAGTTCTGAGCAAGATAGGCGGATTTAGCGGCCTCTTTATGCCCAGGCTTAGGGGAATAAAAAATCCGGTGCTCGTCTCCTCGACAGATGGCGTGGGGACCAAACTTTTAGTTGCTGACCTGATGAGAAAGTACGACACAGTAGGCGTGGATTTAGTTGCCATGTGTGTGAATGATGTCGTTACAGTCGGTGCTGAGCCTCTCTTCTTCCTCGATTATATAGCCTGTGGAAAACTGGACAACGAAATGCTTTATGAGCTGATGAAGGGAATAACAAAGGGCTGCCGAGAAGCCGGCTGTGCTTTGATCGGGGGAGAAACGGCTGAACTTCCAGGACTATATGCCAGGGACAAGTTCGATCTAGCGGGATTTTGTGTAGGCGTTGTAAGCCGGGAGAAGGTAATGGACGGCCGCATCTGTCAAAAAGGGGATAAGCTTGTGGGGCTTGCTTCAAATGGAGTGCACAGTAATGGTTTTTCGCTGGTGCGGAAGATATTTTCTCTTGATGAGTTAAGAGGGAAGCTCGGCAAGGAATTGTTAAAGCCAACGAAGATTTATGCAAAGTCGATCCTCAAGGTTATGGAGGTCGTTCATATAAAGGCCATGGCTCATATCACAGGTGGTGGTTTTTACGGAAATATCCCACGTGTTTTGCCTGCTGGATTGGGTGCTGAGGTGAAGGGAGGTGCATGGCCAGTGCCTTCCATTTTTCGAAAGATACAAGAGCGAGGTCAAGTTGAAGAGAGGGAGATGTTCAGGACTTTTAACATGGGAGTGGGGATGGTTTTGGTTCTTGGCTCGAGAACGGTTCAGCGTGCTTTGAGACTGTTTGAGAATTTGGGCCAAAAAGCCTGGATAATTGGAGAGGTTATAGAGGGAGATGGAATTAAAATTCTGGATAAATAAATTAAGGTGAGAAAAAAATTGACTGGGGATGGTCTCGTTTTTTTTAAAACAGATTTGTACTCAATAAAAAAAGGACCATCTCCTGTTGAGAGGAGATGAATAAAATATGAGCACTAAGGGAACTCGAAATATATATAAGGAACAAAGAATAGGAATTTTTGTGGATGTTCAGAATATGTATTATTCTGCAAAATATTTACACAAAGCCAAAGCCAATTTTAAAGCCATCCTTGAGGAAGCTATCAAGGGAAGACAGCTTATACGGGCAATCGCTTATGTGATCAAAGCCGATGTCAAAGATGAAACCAATTTCTTTGATGTACTCAAGGGCTTTGGATACGAAATCAAATCAAAAGACCTTCAGGTTTTTTATGGAGGTGCCAAAAAAGGAGACTGGGATATCGGAATAGCTATGGATGCAATTGAGCTTGCACCAAAGCTTGATGTTATAGTGCTAGTAAGTGGAGATGGGGATTTTGTACAGTTGGTTCAGCATCTCAAGCATGCCTTGGGCTGTTATGTAGAAGTTATGGCTTTCGGCAAATCAAGCTCTCAAAAACTGATTGAAGAAGCAGACGATTTCATTGATTTAGAATCAAAACCTAATAGATTTTTGTTTTCGACAGGCAAGTCAAAGTCCTCTTAAATATTCCTTTTACATTAATCCCCTTTTACATAGATCAAAAGATTCCTTAAAGTGTCGATTTTACCCCCGAAAACAGCGGTTGAAGAGCAAAAAAAAGGCCTAATGCGGGGCTAACTCTATAAATATTAACGATTTATCCAGGTCTGACCCCTTTTTTCTTACACTTTTTTCTTAGATATAGAATTGGTTCAAGTCTTTTGTCATTCCCGCGGAAGCGGGAATCCAGTAGAATAATAAATCTTTTCATCTCCGTTTTTCTTATATATTATTTTTTTTATTACTAATCCTGGATTCGTGCTACCCCGCCTACACGGGCACAGGCTTCGCGGGAATGACAGACGTGATGAGCCTACCCCCGAAAAGACCCCCTTTTATACTACCTGCCTGTGATTGGGTCTGATATTGTCTTTCATCACAGTAAATGAGATAATTATATTATAGCGCACTATTTGGTTTAAAATATTTCGCTGTGCTATAAATTTTTTATCGGGGTATTCGAAAAAAATAAAGTGAAAGTGATGTCGGTAAATAGGGAAAAAATGCGTGTTTCAAAGGCAGTTTGTATTTACTCTGTATTTTTCATCTTATTTCTCTTTTTGATCTCAGATTCTTTTGCTTATAAGAACATAACGTCTTCACAGGGATCTGACCCCCGTTTTTCCTCTCTGTCGCTCGTTGGAGTTATAGTCTCAAAGGATTCCTCTTTCTCTTTAGCTGTCTTAAAAGATAAGAGAAGCGGAGATACAATGATGTTAAGAATAGGGGAGAGAATTCTTGACCTGGAACTGACTCATATATTTAAGAACAGAATCGTTCTCCAGAAGAACAACAGCACTTTCCAGATATTTTTGGGAAGAGGCAATATAGTCAGCCTCAGAGAAAGACCAAAGAAAAATCAACAGAAGATTCAAAGACCTCAAAAAGCAGTCAAACGAAGAGAACAACTTATAGAGAGTGGCCAGCAAGAGGCCAAGATAATCAAGAAGGAGTTTAATAGAGAAGAAATTCTAAAAAGGCTTGAGGCTGAGATGCCGATGATAATGAAAGAAGCAAGGTTTACTCCCAATCTTGTTGACGGGGAGATGAGCGGAATTAAAATAACCAGATTACCCAGAAGGAGCGTTCTATCAACGGTAGGAATTAATATGAATGACATAATAAAAGAGGTAAATGGCGTTGAGCTTAATGATATGGAGACTCTCTTCGGGCTTTTTAACAGATTTAGAGATGATGACCAGTTCGAAGTCACCATAGAGAGACAGAGAAAAATATACCGTATTTTATATATATTAAAATAGGTAAAAAATTGCGATATGGACATTAACCATATTTCCTTTCATTTCAGCAAGCTTTCTTTCTAAAGGGGAGGCGACATGAAAAAATTGCTTGCGGTTTTACTTGTCATTTTAGCTATCCTGATGTCTGGGTGCGGTGGTAATGGCGATAATGGAGAGACCGGGGATGAGCCTAATGGTGTAGTAAGCGACTACAGGCAAGATATGCGAGCTTTCGTCCAGGGTATTAGTGCCTATGCAAAGGATATCCAAGCTAATTTTGTTATCATTCCTCAGAACGGGCATGAATTGCTGACAGAAAATGGAGAAGAAACCGGGATACATGCAGCTGAGTATCTGGAAGCGATCGATGGAGTTGGACGGGAAGATCTCTTTTATGGATACACGGATGACAACGTAGCCACACCGGCCGCTGACCGGAACTATATGCTTACCTTTATGAACATTGCCGAGGTAAACGGTGTTGAGGTCATGGTCACTGACTATTGCTCAACTCCCGCAAATATGTTAGTTTCCTACAACCAGTGCTTTGACAAGGGCTACATATCATTCGCTGCAGATCACAGAGAACTGGATAATATCCCTGAATATCCCCTAGATCCATACTGGATCAACGATAGTGATATCGCATCATTAGCGCATGCGTGGAACTTTCTGTATTTGCTCAATACAGACTCATTTTCTGATAGAGATGATTTTTTGAATGAATTGCGGGGAACAAACTACGATATTCTCTTGATCGACGCTTTCTACGGCGGCATGGAAGCATTAACAGCAAATGAGGTAACGTCCTTGAAAACGAAAGCTAACGGTGGTGCCCGCCTGGTGATTGCCTATATGAGTATTGGCGAGGCGGAAAATTACAGGTACTACTGGCTAAGTGGATGGAATACAACTCCCCCTTCCTGGCTGGCAGAGGAAAATCCAAATTGGCCAGATAATTATAAAGTCCGGTTCTGGTTAAAGAGCTGGCAGGACATTATCTACGGGAATGATAATTCCTACTTAAAGAAGATCCTTGATGCAGGATTTGATGGTGTCTATCTTGATATCATTGACGCCTATGAGTTCTTTGAGGGTTTTAAAAAATAATACTTAAGTTGAGACAGCGGCTTTGATGAAAAAAAGTGTTCTCCTATTCATTATTCTTATTTTATCCATTGGATGCAGTTCAAGGATAAATATCAAACAAGATCCTTTCTATAAGATTTTTTTTGAAAAGACAAGCCTCATCATGACAAAGGATGAGATTGGAATATACAAACGGTTGCCCGATAAAGAATCGAGAGAAGAATTTATCGAAGAATTCTGGAGGATCAGAGACCCTGATCCAACAACTGAAGAGAATGAAGGCAAGATCGAATTTGAAAGAAGAATAGACTATGCGAACAAATGGTTTGGAACATGGAATCCGGACCGGGGAAAGGAAATGTACCGGGATAGAGATGAGTATCTAGGCTGGAATACAGACCGGGGAAGGATGTATATCACCTTGGGCCCACCGGATAGTATTTTTTACGGCGGAAGTGGGACCATGGGGGGAGGAGAGCGCAACCGAATGAGTGATTCCATGTACGCACTTGAAACGTGGTACTATTATCGACACGAGTTATATGTGCGGTTTCACAAGACCTATATGGGAAGATGGAGGTTAGCCTCTTTAGTCCCTCATTTATTCTCAGCGTTAGAATCTGCAAAACTTGATTTTGTTTCCACCTCGGAAAGAGTAGATAGTAAAAGCAGATTTAGGTTTAAGGCAAAATATAAAGATCATAAGATTATTATAATCATTCCTGTTACGAGAGTCAGTTTTAAGGAAGAAGGCGGGACATTGAATTCGAAGTTCGGAATTAAGATCAACATTCGCCTCAATGATAAAAAAATTGATGAGATCGAAGAGACACGATCTTTCAGTGAAAGTGAAGATGAACTTGTAGAAAAGAATGATATTCTTTTAATTATTCCTTACACCCCTCCACAAAAAGGTAAATATTTTTTTGATATAATCGTTGAGGATTTGATGTCACTGTCCTTTTCGAAGTACAGAAATTTCGCCACTTTCACGTATAGAGAGTCCTAGATGTTCAAAACGCTGTTCTTGAAAGAAGATAAAGAATGGGAAAGAATGGGGGGGAAAGAATGGGAAAGAAGAAAGAATGGGGTAAAGAAGAAAGAATGGGGTCGGACCAAGTTAACTTATTGTTATTAAACAAATAATCCCATTTTTTGCCTCAATATTATAGCTTGAACATATGTTTTTGGGGGCAAAAAGATAACTTCAAGCACTATAAACTGGCGAGTGAGACAAGAAATTTCTGGAACTTGATTTTTTATTTCCTTTTTACTATCAATTAATCTACACTAAAATCCAAAACTTGAGGTGCGTAAATATGCCTTTTTTAAAAGGAGGCCCAAATGAAAAAAGGTCTTTTTCTTTGTGTATGTTTCTTTATTGCTTTTTCCTGTTTAGTCTATCTTTTGCATGGAAGGTCCATGAATTCTGGTGAGAAATGTATTTCGTGTCATAAAGAAAACTTACCCGGTTTGTTCAATCAATGGGCTAGTTCCAAACACGCAGAAAATGACGTGATGTGTATTGACTGCCACGGTGCAGAAAAAAGTGAGCCCGATGCATTTGAACACAACGATGTTTTTGTCGCGACATTAGTTACACCAAAAGATTGCGGCAATTGCCATGATGCGGAATCAGAAGAAGTCAGTAATTCTTATCATGCGACGGCCGGCGAAATTTTGGATTCCAACGATGCATATCTGGCATATGTTGCAAGCGGGAGTCCTGCAGTCATAACGGGCTGTGAGAGCTGTCATGGAGCAGTCGTGAAGCTTGACCCAGATTCACCAAATAAATTAGCTGCTGAAACCTGGCCCAATTCCGGTATCGGTCGGTTAAATCCGGATGGCTCTAAAGGAGCATGCACGGCCTGCCACATCCGCCATTCTTTTTCAAAGGCGCAGGCCCGCCAACCCGAAGTTTGCTCCAAGTGTCATCTTGGACCTGATCATCCTCAAAAAGAAGTCTATGAAGAATCAAAACACGGGAATGCTTATTATTCCAACATCGATAAGATGAACCTGAGTTCAGATAGCTGGATTACCGGCGTGGATTATTACTCAGCGCCCACGTGTGCAACATGCCATATGTCTGCTACAAAGGAACAGTCTCTGACCCACGATGTCGGGCAGAGAATTTCCTGGACATTACGTCCGATAATTTCTGTTAAAAAAGACAACTGGGAAAAAAACGAAATAATATGCAGAATGTATGCAGCGCCTGCCACGGAGCTTCATTTGCACAGGGGCATTACTACCAGTTCGATGCTTTGGTGAATCTTTATAACGAAAAATTTGCAAGGCCTGCACTTAAAATCATCACCTTGATCAAAAATAAAAAATTGTTAAAAAATCCTGCAAGCTTTTCGAACAAGATTGAATGGACTTTCTGGGAACTGTGGCACCATGAGGGAAGAAGAGCCCGTCATGGGGCGTCAATGATGGGGCCGGATTACACGTGGTGGCATGAAATGTACGAAGTTGCCAAACATTTTTACTTCAAATTTATTCCGGAGGCGCTTGAATACAATGATCCTGATGTAAACGCCAATATCACCAAATTATTAAAGACAGACCCGATGCATAACTGGCTTAGAAAACAAACGAAAGACCTGAAGGGTGATATCAGGTCCGGAAAAATCCAGGAGATATATAAGAAACTTTTTAAACGCTGATGATTTTCTTAAGAGGCTGCCTCGAAGCGGTCCATAGAACAGTAAAATCGAAAATTAATTAGCCTGGATTATTCACGAGTCGAGATTGCTGTAGCGGCGAGGCCGTATGATAATTAAGGGGACACAATCACTAGTGTCCCATTATAACTTAAATAATTCCAACTGTTTACAAGTGCCACCCGGATGTTCTGTGTCGCAGAACTCTCTAAGTAGGGTCTACTGAAAAAAGGCAAA
>JAGLWV010000142.1 GCA_023133225.1 Candidatus Aminicenantota bacterium
CTTTTCAGAGCCGGCCCAACGCCAAGGGAACCGTTGGCGTTAGTCGGCAATGTATCCTCATCGGATGTAGAGAAGACCACCCTGTGGATACGATCCGCTTTTTCGTGAAACCGGTCATAGCTGAGTTCGTCCTTGATAAAAAGCAAGATCAAAGCACAGCAGGCCATCCCGATGGATAGTCCGGTTATGTTGATGAAGGAAAATCCTTTGTGTCTTTTGAAGTTGCGGAAAGCGACTTTTAAATAGTTTTTAAACATGACTAAACTTAAGCATTATCTTTCAGCCTCAAAATAGCCATGAGCAAAATCTCATCAGATATTGAGAGTATTTTCATTTTAAAACCTTCTTCTCACTTATTATTACTAATATTAAGTAAAAATGTTTCATATTTTAGAAATTTAATTATTCATCAACATTTTTCTGATACCGATTTCTTTGGTGCGAACCTCGGCCGCCATCATAGGTTCCTGCGGGACAACCTGAGGTGGAGGGGGACTCTCTCCTTTGCCCTCATTGTGGTGGCTGGATGAAAATTATCGCCTTCATCCAAGAGCACGCTGTCATAGACAAAATCATCAATCACCTCAAGCTTATTTTTCATGCTGAACGTCCTCCTCCCCCGCAGGATGCACATCACCACCTTATGATGGCAGCTGAATAGAGCACGGAATATTTCTAAAAACCCCTGAAGGCAATGCTTTTTATCTTAATTGCTGGTGAGGTCTATTCTGCTCAGGGTTATTTCTCTATTTCATAAGTCTCGAGTCTCTTTTCCCGCTGTTGACTTCGCTATTTTGAGTGTGATAAGCCTATCCTAGGCTCCAAGCAAGCAAAAGTTGCTTAAAATTTGGAGAGATTTGTTGACCTCGAAAAAGGAAATTCTTATAAATCAGGAGGAAGAAAAGAGCTTCAGGCAGAGGTGCCTGAGATACTTACTCTATTAGGGAATGTCCCCCTTTAACAATAAGAATAATCATTCCGCGGATTTGATGAATCAAATCTTCTACATTAATCAACCCTTAAATATCAGGCCGGCTTTGACATCAATTTTTCCTTGTGGTATTAATTAAAGAGCAGGTAAGGAAGGGTAATAACCAGCTAAAGTTTAACTCTTTGCGCTATGAATTTTAAAATGATTGAGGGAACGTCCAGAATGAAAAACTTAATGCTTAAAAATTACACTCTGATTCTGATGCTCCTCATAATAATTATTGTCGGAAATGTATGGACAGAAACTTATAACTCGCAACCCTTACTCACCACGATGAAGCAAGTCATTTGCAGCTTTGCCAGAAAGAAAGCTTATCTTCCTCCCTTATATGGCACAGCGTGCGACCTGGTCGAGGCGCTGGCAAAAGACCCGGGTATATACCGGACTGTTGCCTTTGAGATCAACGTTACAATTAACGAAGGCAATCATAATCAGGAAAGAATATTACTTTCTGACATGCTATCGGGAAAAGAATTATATTCAACATGTAAAACGATGGCAGACTACGGGATACTCGACCAACGAGAAATAACAATGATGACAGACCTGATGAAATATACTCCAATCGACAAATTCGAATTCATACAATTGCCTGAAGAAATCCGCAAGAAAATCAAGGTGATTTTCGAGATAGCCTGCAGCTCGAATCCAGAGAGGCTTGTCTCCGCTCTTATAAAAAATTCGAACTTCACCCTTTCTTTCTTTGAGAACAATAGCCTCAACCCACAAGAGCTCGCCAACCCTGAATACAAGAATAAAACAGTGAAGAAAGAAAGCGAGGAGAGACAAGCACAGATTCAGAATCTTGGATTAACCCAAGAATTCTCTCGACAATCCTGGGCAAGATTCTATGGAGGATATTCTCATAATCAGGTTTACTCAATGCAGCAGACCACTGATGGGGGATTTATTGTTGCCGGTCACGCGGCATTCCTTGCTGGTTCATCATCATGGGACGTCTGGATTATAAAGCTTGGTACTACCGGAGATGTAGAATGGCAACGGATTTATGGAGGAGAATATAAAGATGTCGCTTACTCCATTCAGCAAACTGCTGATGGGGGGTATATCGTTGCAGGCTTCATTTCGATCGTTTTTGGTGGAGAAACAGACGTCTGGGTTCTAAAGCTCAACTCAATTGGAGATATTGAATGGCGGAGGGCTTACGGTGGAAGCAATTCTGATATGGCTAAATCCGTTCAGCAGACAGATGACGGAGGATATATAGTTGCGGGACAAACATCCTCATTTGGCTCAGGAGAAAGTGACGGTTTGATTCTAAAGCTTTCTTCAAATGGAGATGTTGAGTGGCAAAAAACATATGGAGGAAGCGATGTTGAGAGCGTTGAATCAATTAAACAGACCAACGATGGAGGATATGTTGCGGCAGGATCCACAAATTCCAGTGGAGCTGGCTGGAGTGATATCTTGATTTTAAAGCTTGACTCAAACGGAGATATCGAATGGCAACAGACTTACGGAGAAACAAGCGGTGATGGAGCCTACTCGATTCAGCAAACCAGTGACGGAGGGTATATTGTTGCAGGCTTCACTTACTCATTTGGTGCTGGCGAGCGTGATTTCTGGGTTTTAAAGCTTTCTTCTAATGGAAATGTTGAGTGGCAGCGTTCTTATGGAGGTGCCAATAATGATACTGCTCACTCGATTCAACAGACCGCTGACGGGGGATATGTCGCTGCTGGCTACACTTACTCATTTGGTGCTGGAAGGGATGACTTCTGGGTTTTAAAACTTGATCGAGTTGGAAATGTAGAGTGGGAACATACTTATGGAGGAAGCAGTTGGGATAGAGCTTTCTCCATTCAGCAGATTTCTGGCGGGGGGTATCTTGTTTCAGGTTACACCTGGTCCTATGGTGATGGTTTATCTGATTTCTTCGTAATAAAGATTGATCCTACCGGATATGTTGAGAAATTATCTGGCTTTACACGCAACTCGAGTGCTGCCGTTTCTGACACCTATATTACACCCCTGCCCGCATTTATAACAACTCAAGATGCAGATATTATGCTTTATGGCACAAATATCACTGTCAGAAATACTAATGAAATAGGAAATTTGCTCTTCAGCCCACCTTTAAACTCTTCCGGGAGCAAAGTATTGAACCGATCACTTTCTCAGGCGGAATACCTAAATATGATGACCTGGGAAGGCAATCCAGAGAATGAAGACCTGAACATCGAGAAATACAGAGTTTACCTGACGCAGGTAGATTGGTATGGAATTTTATTACTGGCTGAGAAAGATGCAGATGACCTTGTATTTTGGCACAGGGAAGTATGGAAGGAGGAGGAATACGTGTACGCAATAGTTGGAGTTTATGATGAAAACCAGGAGAGCATCCCAGCCCTTATAACTATACGCTAAAACAGGAGATGGTTAATGAAAAAAATGATATCAATAGCAGCAATTCTATTCTCATTATCAGGAATAGGTTACGCTGGTGATGTCACTTTCAAAGTTAAAGGAGGCTATTTTCATCCTTCTGATAGAGCATTCAAGGATATCTATGGCGGCGGAATGATGTACGGCGTAGAAGCCGGGACTGAAATCTGGAAAAATCTTGAGATGTGGGTTGGAGGCAGCTATTTCTCGAAAAAAGGCGAACTTTCTATTACCAGAGAAGAGACCAAACTTAAGATTATTCCTATTAAGGGAGGGTTGAGATATACCTTATCTTTAAAAGGAGTTAATCTTTATGGCGGGATAGGCGTAAGCTACTATCTATATAAAGAAACAAATCCTATTGGGAAGGTGGATTGGGGAAAACTAGGGGCTGTAGCAAGGGTAGGGAGTTTTGTGGAATTGAGCCAAGGCTGGACAGTCGACTTTTATGTTAGTTATTCCTATTGTAGGATGAAGCCCGCTGATTTCAAGATAAACGTCGGAGGGATTGAGGCAGGAATTGGAATTGGATACAAATATGTCTGGAGCCGAAAAAATTAGCCTTTATGACTTTTTTTCAACCTCCTCTCTTTAGACAATAAAAGCGAATGTAATGAGCTAAATAATAAAAGAGCATATGAAAAAATTAATATTTATTTTATTAAGCATGGCGATTGTTTCTGAAACCTTCGCACAGGAATTTAAGTTACTCGGCGGGAGTAATTTTTCACAGTACACTTTTACTCCTGAAACATATTACGGCATCGACTTGGAGTCGGGCTTGGAATTCAGGAGGACAAGCAAACTTAAGAAGGGAGTTCTTGTAGGTGCCGGGATTGAATTCTTTTTCACTAGAAATATTGGTGTCGAAATTGATCTCTTGTATTTTCAAAAAGGCAGCAATTCCGAAGTTTTTCGTCAGGGCATTCCTTACATAAAAAATGAGCATAGTTTAGAAGTATTCAGTGTCCCATTACTCCTTAAGGTCAAGCTTCGACCCGATTCTTCTCCTTATATCCTTGGTGGCTTCGAATTTTCATATATTTTTTCTCACAATTCCAAGATAAGTTTCGTGGAACTGCTAGGGCAAGATCGGGATGAGGCAAATCTCAATGAGCGAACCAAAAACTTCGATTTTGCAGTTGTACTTGGGGGCGGCTTCGAGATAAAAATGCAAGGATTTTCATTTTTTATTGAAGGAAGGTACCATCTCGGGATGAGGAATATAATATTTGATTACTATCCTTTTGAATCTATAAAAACCAGATCTGAAGTTCTTCTTTTTGGGATTAAGATTTAGTATCGGGGACGTCCCAAAAGGGGACACCCTGTCCCATTTTGCGGATGCGCACAGTTTCGACGATTTCGGGAAAATCTCTTTTCAGAGCCGGCCCAACGCCAAAGGAACTGTTGGCGTTAGTCGGCAATGTATCATCATCGGATGTAGAGAAGACCACCCTGTGGATACGATCTGCTTTTCATTCAATCCATATGGAGTCAGCGTATAATAAATTTTGCGCCGTTCTCCCCTCTGAGGTGTGGGGTCGCCCATCCGCTTCTCTATCAGGCCTTTTTTGCTCAGGATATCCAGCGCCACCCATAGAGCTCCAACTTTAAGTTCCCTGCCTGTACTTCTCTTAACTTCCTTGATGATGGTTACGCCGTAAGCATTATCTTTCAGCCGCAAAATAGCCATGAGCAAAATCTCATCAGATCTTGAGAGTATTTTCATTTTAAAACCTTCTTCTCACTTATTATTACTAATATTAAGTAAAAATGTTTCATATTTTAGAAATTTAATTATTCATCAACTCAAAATTAAGAAAATCTGAGAATTTGGCGAAAAAATCAAGAATAAGAGGTGCGTCTATGGCTCAGGGGATTTGGGCCCCACTTACCTCATATTCGTCTAATATTTCCAAGTGACCTTGTAGCGTTTGATGTATTGGTAGCCTTCTTCATCTAGAGCTACCATGTAAAGTTTATTTTTCTTCCATTGTGGGAGAATCCATCTATCCATTCCGCTAAGCCTGATCTTTGCTATAAATCTTCCCTCGGGATCAAAAACATCAAAGAAAAAGCTCTCAGCTCCATCCCTTCTCTTAACAAAAATCCTGCCCTCCTCATCAAATGAGAAACCTGTACTTTGAAGAGGTTGAAAGTATTTTGGAAGCTCAAATTTACTTTTTGAGAGAATCCTTTCACTCATTAACTTTTTATCTTCTTCAGTAATCTCTACAGGATTATAATCAGTAATTATTTTACGTAAAAGTATCCCTTCTGGGTTAGTAATATTTAGCTCATAATCTATTGATTTTCCCCATAGGATATTATTCTCTTTTGTAATTCTGAAATGAAGCAATATTGGCGAAACTAATCTATCCCTTGCTTTTCCAAATGGCTCTATTTGCGTCACAGTAAATAGCAATTCTTGGTCAGAATCATACTTCATTAGTGACATCTTCATCTTCATGGCAAAGATACCGATAATACTTCCATCTGAATCAATTTCATACCCTTGAGGGGAATATGTCTTTGTAAGATGGACCTCCTTGATAAACTCTCCATTCACTTTGAAATAGACCAAACTTCGTCTTTCATATACAATTATTTTGTTATGTGAGAATATCTGAATACCCATAGGAAATTCTAATTCTCCTGGACCCTGCCCTTTACGACCGATGGTTCTCAAATAATCTCCATTTCTATCAAAAACTTTAATGTGGACTTCTTTACCATCCAAAATATAAAGTCTTTCCTCCCCATCTACTGCAAAATCTCTTATTTCAGAAAACATATATTCCTTTTTTCCTATAGCTTCTCCAATGGAAAGTTCTTCTTCCAAACTAAAAACATCCTCGCCGTACATCGGCTCTTTTGGATTCTTAACGATTGTAACTCCATCCACTTCCTCGATCGTTCCCTTCCATTCCGCCTTCTGCTTTTGACAGGAAACGAGCATCATGAAGATTGAAATACTTATAATGATTGAAACAACCTTGGTTTTGTTATTCATGTTTTAAAATGCTCAATCAGTCCAAATAACACGATAACGTTTTAAGAACCGATAACCAGTTTCTTCATCAGTCTCCATTCTGTACATTTTTCCCTTCATGAGAAGAGACGGGCCTTTATCAATCCAGACCTTAGCCTCATAATAACCATCAGCGTTAAAAATATCATATGCCGTGAAAGTTCGGTCTTCCTCTTCTTTTTGTTCATGCGTCTCTACCCATAGATTCCCTGAATCGTCAACAAGCATCCGGGAGGAAATTGTTTTTACCTTAGGCATGGACATTTTCCTAATCTTTTTTTTCAGATCTTCCTGAGGTCTGCTTTCGTAACGGGAGTAGAATTCTTCAGCATCTTTGCTGGTAAAAGGAAGAAGCTTGTATGGTCGGTCAAACCTTCTGATGACCTTTCCGTCCTTGTCAAAGATCTCGATTCCATATACATCATTGACACAGTGATACAAGTACTGTCTCACAGGATCAGCGGCAAAAATAGAACGGGGAGAATAAGGAGAATAAATCACCATACTAATAATTGCCTCTCCCCGTTTCTCTGAATGTATTTTGGATTCTTCTATCTTGAATTCTCCGAAAGATCTTATCTCATTGCCTTGGAAATCAAATTCTTTGACAAAAATCTTCCTGTCTTCCAAGGGTTTATCTCCTTCAAATGTATACACGGTAAGAAGACAGGTTGACTCAGTTGCATAGATAAGCCCTCCCGGACGCTCCGCCCAATGATGGCTTTCAATGTATTTCCTATCTGAGTCAAATAGATTTATTCTTCTCGCCTCCAAATCCATCACCATTAGCCTTCCATCGGGCAAAAAGGTCAGATATCCGATGAATGAAAATTCGCCAGGGCCTTCTCCCTTTCGCCCGATCGTCTGTATGTATTCTCCCTTTGGATCAAAAACTTTTATGGATTGGTCCTGATAATCCGTGATGTAAATATTTTCGTTTTGGTCAACAACGAACCTCTGGGGCCGAAACAGCATATTGTATTCTTCTCCCCCAATCGATAGGTCTTCCTCAAAAGAGATTGTTTTGTTTGGATGTAAAGGGATTTCTGTGTTGTGAACGTATTTAATACCATCAATAATTTCAACTCTGGCTGCACTCTCAGGTTTTTTACTACAAGCAGACAAAATCATAAAAACTATGAGTGAGAAAATAAATAGGCCTTTTCTCATAATCCCCTCCTTCTATTCTCTTTTTATCCCCTGATTCACTCATTCTTCAAGTTCTCTTTTTAACTATGAAACGGACATATCTCTAAGTTCAGGCATGCCCTCAGTATTCATTTTATTTTTCCTTCAAGATTTCCTTTATAGTAATCAACTCCATTGTTATTATGAGTTGTTCTTTATTTGATAACCGAGTAAACTTAAACCCATTCCAGTAAATAATACCATTAAGCTCAATTCCCGCATAATTAAGCTCATCCATTTTATCGGGTTTTCCTAAACAACCAGTTAAATGAAGAACCATATCCGAGATTTTCTCAAAATTAAAGAAATGTGCTACCTTCCCGTGAAGATTTCCTTTAAATTCCTTAAGCAGAACAATCGCTTGAACCTTTGCTTTCTTCTTTTTCCTACCAACAGCCCTAACCTTAAAACCTGGTTCAACATTCAACCACCAGTGTTTTCCTTTCTTTTTTAAATCCGCATCAGTCTTTCCCAATATCTGCATCATTTCTTGTAAAGTATTTGTTACGCTCACGCCTCGTACTGTTATAGATTCTGAATTGATATGCTTTTTCAAACTAAAAATGTCAACTTCTGTAATCTCATACTTCTCTTCTGCAAATACGAATCCAAAAAACACTAAAAGTAATAAACCCAAAACTAATTTTTTCACCTTCCCCTCCTTTATTAAAAATTTCCTCCCCCTCACTCATCTTTCCTAATGAGGTGCTAATTTGCTCAGCATCCTTTTCAATACAGGGCTTTAGGGGATTTGGCTTCTGCTCGCCTCAATCGTTAGTTACTCCCACCTCATTTTGTATACAAGGAATTTTCTGAATCCATCCTTATTTTCTTGGAAAAAATAGAGGCGGTTTCTTATCGATTTCGCACAGACAGACCTATCGCCTTCAAAATAGATATTGAGGCTTTTTCTAGCGATAAATATCCCTTGTGGATTGAAAATATCATACATGAATTCTCTAGGATTTTCGCCTCTCTCAAAGGTCATCACATATATCCGGCCTTTATCATCCAGAAAAAAATCACAGATAGGAAGCCAGTATTTTGGAAACCAGACTTTCACACCATATTGCTCATATCGCTCTTTTCTCTCTTGCTTCACCTCATCAGAAACTTCCACCGGTTCATATTCCTTGCGGATTCTTTGGGCTAAGTTTCCTTCCAAATCGCATTTCAGTATCTCATAGCCTCTCTCTTCGCTGATGACATAGATATAGTTTTTTGAAATCTTCCGCTTAAAGAGTGGAACCATATTGACTCCTCTAATCCCTTGGGCATCTATATCGTAGAGTTCATTATCCTGAGTATCCAAAACCTTTATCTCTTCAAATTTCGAATCCCTGATACTGAAGACCCAATGTACTTTATCATCTATAGCTTTATTTGAAAGGCTGATATAATTGCCATTATCCAACGGGAAAATAGAACCCACATTTGGCGGAAAACGAGTCTCCTTGACAAGATCACCATCTGAATTGAAGAGCAAAACTTTCCTGTTTCCGTTGTCGGATATAATGAGATTATCCTGGCTGTCGATTCCTGACCAGATTATATACTGCATTTCTCCTGGCCCTTGCCCCTTTGGTCCGAAAGATGTCACAAAGTTTCCTTGGCCATCAAATTTGAAAATCATATCTCCTTCTTTATTGCTATAAAAAAAGTAAATATTCCCTTTTGAATCGACTTCAAAATCTGTGGCATTGGCTATACCCATCTTACCGATATCATCTCTTGCGAAATCAATGGATAATTCCTTCTCAAGAGTGAAATTGGTAGATTCCCCTCTAATTTTGTAAGGCTCGATATGATTGAGAACAACCGCCACTCCATCTTCCATAATCTTTTCTACTTTTTCTTGTGTGGGTCCACAGTAGAGAAGCAAAAATAGGATAAAACCAAGAGTGAATAATTTTCTCATTATTACCCCCTTGCTTAGACTTTTTTTAATCACTAATCTGCCTAAAATATACAATAACTGGCTCTGCTGTCTTTTCCAACCCAAGGAAGCCAGGGCTTTAACTAAAAGAGGTTTTAGTTAATTCCGAAAAATGTCGGGAAGGTTTTTAATTCTATATTCAGCATAAACCTCCAAACCATCCTCCTGAGTTTCCTTAATGGCAAATCCAAAGTTATAAAATTTTGCCGTTTCTAGCGAAACTTCTTCTGGAGCTTTCATAATATATACAAATCTTCCCTCCGGATCAAAAACATCGATTTCCAAAGTCCCTGGACCTGAAACTCTATACACAGCCAGATATCCGTTGGGAAGGGCTTTTAACTCCTTGAAGGCCACCAGAGTATCGGGATAAGCATTTAGCACCCATTTCAAAGATTCGTCTCTTAATGCCCAAGGGAGCAGCTTTTTTTTATCTTTTAAACCTACTTTAACATTTTTATAGCGTTTCTCTATGATGTATGAGGTTTCTCCCTTCAGATTCTTAACATATATTTTGTATTCTGTATTCAGGGCAACGCAGAATTTTTCGCTTTTGCGGTCATATGCGTATTTAATGTAGGGTGTGGCCCAGGATTCTGAAAACGATCTATTACCTTTTCTTATAACCGGACCCAAATTTTCCGCCTGAAAAAAATCGACAATAGTACTCTTGCCTTCTTTGTCTGAAGATAAATTGACTAATGAAATTTTTGTGAGCCTTCTTTCCTTATTCCGATCTATTCTTCTCACAAAAAACCGTTTGTCGTCCACAATGACACGAGGACTGTAACCCAATTTCCGCTCATACAAAAATTGACCGTTTTTATCATATTTTGCAAGTTTCATTGCTCCGCTCGCCCAGATCTGGTTGTTCATGAAAAATATGTTCAAGCCTATGAAATCGGGAAATTCACCCGGTCCCTCGCCTTTCCGAAACAAACTGCCAAGATACTCTCCGCGGCTGTTAAACCTATGGGCTTCTGACTTATTAGGATCGAATAAAATCACTTCGCCATCTATATCGCGGGCAAAAAATAACATTTTTATCCCCACCTCTTCATATTGGTAAGGGTTGATTTCTCGAATTTTTTCAATATCGAGCAGAACTTCTCCTTTGAGGGGCTTTTCAGGATTCATGATATGGGCCACTCCATCGACTATAATCTTTTCTACTTTTCCTTCCTTCGGCCCACAGTAAAAAAATAATGAAAGCACTAAAATAAGATAAATAAGTTTTTTCATATTTACCCCAATTTATAATAATTCTAACTCGCTCAGCGTCCTTTTTCAACCCAGGGAAGCCAGGGCTTAGGATGTTTGATTCCCAGTCTGTTTAAATCTTTATATAATTAAATCCCCTCTTTTATATGATTCCAGTTTTTGATCTTGTATCTTTTGACATATACTTCACCTGTGTCTTCGTCTTCCTCAATGTCATAGAGATAGCCGTTTTTAACTAACTCAGGCATTAAGTCTATCTTAATCCGATGAATAAAGTACCCATTTTTACTATACACATCAAATATTTGTTCTTCACTCTCGTCTAAAACCGACTTCACCCTCCATAGATATAGCCTTTGTAAATCATCGGCTAACATGCCCCAGAAAAAATGTCGAGATTGTGGAAAATCGCAAGCCTCTTCAAGCACTCCTTTCGGCCATTTTCTTCCGTCCCTTGAGATGCTTTCCTCAAGCTGTTCTATGATGTGATCTTTCTCACTTTGTGTAATTGAGTGTGATTTCTCATCTGTTTTGATTTTTGATATCAGGTCGCCGTTTTTATCAATGACAAAGATTTCATATTTTGAGGTATGTGCATAGCTAAATGTATTCTTACCCAGAGAGGTTAATAAAAGCTTGGGTGTATATGCATGATTAGCTCTAAAGGCTACGATAGCTTCTCCACTCTTTTTTTGAACAGTTTTACGATCGGAAAACTCTGCACATGTTTTTATAAACTTACCTTCAGAATTTAATTTCACAACTTTTCTTTTTCTTCCTTCTTCTTCACGTCGAGAGAAAATTGCAAAGATGAATCCATCGCTATCTAGGAAAAAATTTGAAATAGAATTTTCTAGTACTAATCCATTTAAATATTCACCTGAACTGTTAAATATTTGAATTCTTCTCCCACCTAAAACATGCAAATTATCTTGTTCATCAATCAGAATATCAGAAATCCCCGTAAATTCTCCAGGGCCTTGCCCTTTCCTTCCGATTGTTAATACATAATTCCCGTTCTTATCGAATTTTTGAATACGACGATTGCCTCCATCCGCTACATAAATATTATCTC
>JAGLWV010000143.1 GCA_023133225.1 Candidatus Aminicenantota bacterium
CGTAAAACTATACGCCTCTTGACAAGACCTCATAGAGCTCACTAGCCTTTGAAATTTCTTCAGTGTTTTGGGTAACTGCTCCGGTTAAAACATATGTGCCTTCTTCATCGCCAGATATAGTGAACGAAAAAGGATGGCTATCTCCTGCCGGCACACTAAATGTATCGCTGTAGACTTCCTCAGGTACACTCCCAGGCTCAACAGATTCTTTTGTAATGGAAAGAGTCAAACCCGGGGCTTCAGCAGAAGCAAGGTTTTTCACTTCTCCCAGAATGGAGACCGTCTCTCCCTGTTTATAGACTGCCTTATCCGGACTGAACAGAAGAACTTCATTGCTTTCCGTCACATAAAACGGATATTCCGCTTCAGATACTGTCTGTCCGGTTGAGGACTCCAGCTTCCCTTGTAGAAAGAATTTTCCTGTGAGGTCTAACTGGCCGATCTCTGTGGTCAACTCCTGCGTTTCACTCGCCCCCTGATTTATCACGATATCCTTCTCCCAAAGACTTTTTCCACCCTTGCCTTCTATGAGGTTGAATACTCCAGTCTCTGTTCCAAACCATAAATTCCCTTTGGAATCTACAGAGACTGAATTGACAGAATAGTCTGACAATCCACTATTTGAGACATCATACGTCGTCCAATCTGCACCATCAAATTTGCTTACACCATACCATGTCCCAAACCATATATTTCCTTCTAAATCGAAGGCGACTGAAGTTACCCAATTGTCTACTAATTCACTGTTATATATATCGTACGTAGTCCAGTTTGCACCATCAAATTTGTCTACTCCCCTCCTTGTTCCAAACCACAAGTTCCCTGTTGAATCTACGGCGACTGAATTTACACTATTGTCTACTAATCCGCTGTAATAGGCTTTATAAGTCGTCCAGTTTGTCCCATCAAATTTACTTACTCCATTATTTGTTCCAAACCATATATTCCCCGCTAAATCGACTGCTATGGAATTTATGTAGTTTCGTGCCAATCCACTATTTGATGTATTATAAGTTGTCCAGTTTGCACCATCAAATTTACTTACTCCATTATTTGTTCCAAACCATATATTCCCCGCTAAATCGACTGCTATGGAATTTACATATTCGTATACCAATCCACTATTTGATGTATTATAAGTCGTCCAGTTTGTCCCATCAAATTTACTTACTCCTCCCCACCATGCTCCAAACCATATATTCCCTGCTGAACCCACAGCGATTGAGGTGATATGATTAGTTGCAATTCCACTGTTTGAGGTATGATAACTCGTCCAGTTTGTTCCATCAAATCTGCTTGCTCCTCCAAACCAGGTTCCAAACCATATATCTCCCTCCTTGTCTATTGTTATCGACCATATTTCATATGTTGATATTCCAGGATGTAGTTCAGTATGATGAGTCCAGTTTGTTCCATCAAACTTACAAAATCCGCTGGGTGTACCAAACCACACATTCTCTTCTGAATCAACTGTGATCGAATATACATAATCACCTGCCGAGTTATTGCTTGACGTATTATAAGTCGTCCAGTTTGTGCCATCAAATTTGCTTGCTCCTCCACCATATGTTCCAAACCATAAATTCCCTCCTGAATCTATTGTAACTGAGTATACCCTATCTTCTTCCAATCCACTGTTTGACTTTTTATAAGTCTTCCAGTTTGTCCCATCAAATTTGCTTACTCCCCCTAACCAGGTTCCAATCCATATATTCCCTTCTGAATCTTCTGCGATTGAGTATATATAATTAGTATCCAATCCACTATTTGATTTATTATAAGTCGTCCAGTTTGTCCCATCAAACTTACTTACTCCTCCGCCCCATGTCCCGAACCATAAATTCCCTCCCGAATCTATAGCAACTGGCCGTATTTTATCGCTAGTCAACCCACTGTTTGATGAGTTGTAAGTCGTCCAACTTGTACCATCAAATTTGCTCGCTCCTCCACCATATGTTCCAAACCATAAATTCCCCGCTGAATCTATAGCAACTGAACGCACTCTATCGTAAGCCAATCCGCTGTTTGAGGTATCATAGGTCGTCCAGTTTGTACCATCAAACCTGCTTACTCCTCCATCCCATGTCCCGAACCATAAATTCCCTCCTGAATCTTCTGCGATTGCTTGTACACTATCGCCAGCCAATCCGCTGTTTGAAGTGTTATAAGTCGTCCAGTTTGTGCCTTCAAATATGCTCACTCCTCCACCATACGTTCCGAACCACATATTATTTTCTTTATCAATCACAATGGAGGATATTCCATACCCCAATGGATTGACATAGTGATTCCATTTGTCTTTTCCAAGCTCTTTACTCAATACTTGTAGATGAAGTGCTCCATCAGTAATATCTTCATCCGAATTGATAATTTTCGAAAGAGAACTTATCTGCTCTGTGTTTAGATAAATATCTTTATCTGTGTTAACTTCCAGATCAGCTTCAATGCCTGAAATCACAATATCTTTACCATGATATCCCTTTTTTCCGGTTGAATTATCTGTCCCACCGATCTTAAGGAAATAATTCCCATCAACTGCCTGCGCAGGGATAGTAAAGCTCAGAGGAATAACCGCTCCGGCTTGGATGACTCCGGTTCCTGAACCATTGTGAATCTCAATTTTATGCTTTAATTCAATAAGTTTCACTTCATACTCAAAGGGGGTATCCACTCCTCCAGGATTGGCTATCTGAAAGGACAGGTCTTCACCAGCCACATATTCTGTTTTATCAGATGTGATAGATAAAGCAGATACAGGAATGGAAAAGCTTACAGTCTTTTTTACCTCACTTCCCGATGGAAGTTTTAAGGCAACCTCCACAGGGTGCAGACCGCTTCCAACGTTAATCGGAACCACTGTAGAAAAGGACAGGTTTCCTTCCCCTCCAGGATTAAGTGTTATTGATTTTGATTCGCTGTATGGGAAACTCACAATACTAACTGTCGCCTCCAATGATTCAAAGAACCTTCCACTGTTTTTTATATCCAGGCTCAGATTCATCTCATCGCGCATTCTGTAAGAAATCTTATCAAAACCTAAATCAATTTCTATTTCTGATGGGACGATTATTTCAACGGGATTTCTAATACCATATTCACTCGAGATAGGATAAAAGAGCTTATAATCTCCAAACTTAATGTCTGAAAGAGGAACATTAAAATTAAAAGTTGTGCTTTGATCTGGAGCTAATGAAAAACCCTGCTGTACCTGAAAAACCGATTGCTCCTCTGGGTCCAATAATTTCACATCTATAATTCCTTCAGAAACTGCAACTTCGCCAATATTCGTCAAAACAAAAGATACAGTATTGGAGGAATTCGGCTGAAGAATCGAAGGAAGCTGAACTTCACTTTTAATTTGAAAGGCAAGCAATTCAAACAAAGAATGGCTTGATCCAATTTTAACATCCTTGTGGTCAAGCGCTTCTACATAAATATAGTATATTCCAATATCGGAATCTTGAGGCAGAGTGAAACTTTCTGAAATTACAGCTTCTTCTCTGAATGCAAGATGTTGGGACCAAGAATTCTGATGAATTAATTGATTAAATGGATCGGTCATTCGTAAATTTATTGTAGACCCGTACCCAAAGTGATTCAGATTTTTGAGATTTAAGGTGATATTCACAGCCTCACCTCTATGGTAAAGTTCCTTTCCAGTCTGAGCATTAATCGCCATACGGGCTGGCAATACCTTTATTCCCTTACTGGCTGATCCCACATAAGGCCATGATTCAGAATCCTGCACTCTAAAACCCATCCTTGTTAGAGACCTGTATATTCCTTCCCCATTCTCTTCAAAAACATGCAGCCAAAACCTATGACTACCACTATACAGTTGCTGAAGGTCCACCAGAATTTCCTCAGTCAACGAGCTGTCTCCAGGAACAGCGATCTTTCCTCCGTATTCTGCCTTACGATGTGATAGATCCCACCAGAAATGAAACCTCTTCTCCTGAGCTGACCGGTTGGTAAAATGGGCTTTAAAGCTCACCTGTGAACCTCTGCTTACTTCTTCATCCGGAGTGGTGACATTCACAGTTATGTCAGAAACTTCAAAAACCTCTGTAGGAGGTCTAGAGAGGATGAACCTTCCCGAATCTGTCTCTGCCTGTGGTTGAATCTCATTTCCATCTGAGTCATATAGGCTGTAGTCGACATGCCAGATGCCGAGCTTATTATCGGGAATGTCACTAAGTGTGTGACTCACTGAAAGAGTTGCTTCTCCTCCGGCAGGAAGGGAAATTGGTTTTTCCTCCTCAAAATGAAGTTTAAGGTCAGGGTAAAGCCATAAGATCTTTGCCTTGACGGCAGCTTTCTCTGAGAGATTCTTAACTTCAAGGTTGAGGGATACTTCAGGAGTTGGATTGCTCCTTAAATTGTACTCAGGAATATCTGAGCTGAAATCCTTAGCCCAGTTGATCAAGTCTCTTATTATCGCCCTTCCCTGTGCTGTGGACTGCCAGTGCGTATATCCCCAGTCCTCATACAGAGATGTCACCACCACCCGGCCTTGCCCGTAGGGATATACGATCATAGCCGGCATGCCGCTGACTCTTCTCCTTAAAAGCACTGTGGAACTGGAAGGATATTTAGTGAGATAACCATCTACAGGAGATGTGACCAGCGATGTTGTAACGGCGGAAAGTGCAGGATGATAGGTGCCGACATATATGGAGTTGGAATGGCAGCTCTGGTCCTCTTTCCAGCCGTAGCTAGCAAGCGGTATCTCACCGGGAGTGGGAAGCATCGCAAATTCATAGCCGTATTTCTGGGTGAAGGTGAGAATTGTGCCACCAGAGGCAGCATATTGCTCTAATGCGGCTTTGAACTGCTCTGCGTTGTCCAGTCCGTAGAGTCCACCGGTTGGGATGACAAGGACGGGATATTCATTGACCAGCAGTGGAGAGAACAAATCAGGATCGATGAGCTTTGAAGGAATATGTAAATCTGAGAGAAATGACATAGTACTGTGATATTTCCCATGCCACAGCAATGCCACATCAGCACACTCTTCTATTAATTTATCCTTGAGAGGTGCAAAAGATTGAATAGAGCTATAAATAAATCTTAAGTCATTAAGATATTCAAGATACACGGGATCTGTTATCTCATCATCACATGGATCTCCTTCCTCCTCAGGAGGAGGAATATTCTTTATATACTCATTCAACTCAGACCTTGTTTTTAAATATTTTTTCTCATTTCCTACGTACTTGAGGACTATTATTTTTTCTTTTTTCACCGCTGTCCTAATAACATCAGAGGTGAGAATGTAATTTGATACAAATGGCTCGGCAAATGAGAAATTATCATCTGGATTTTCACATCCTGGTGAGGCTTTATCTTCTTCCCTATTTTTTATTTGAAATGGAAAAATAGAAGAGGCTTCATTATTGGAAAAATCAAGAGCGTATGTTTCTAAATAATAGCCTCCGTTTGGAAATAATGTTGTATTGAAGCTAAAACGCATTAAACTAAAGGGATTTAAGTCAAATTGATCAGGGCTAACTCCTTCCATTTCCAGAGCCTCTAAATCCTCCGGGTTTGGAGAAGGAGCTTGCCCAAAACTTCTCAGAAAAACACCTTTCCATTCCGGATAATAATTAAAAAGTCCTGGATTAGGATTAATATAGAAATTTGGATTAAATACATATGTAAAAGATCTTGAGGGCAACTTTCTCCTAGGCACACAAAAAATGTTGGGATCAATCAATGCTTTTGTCTCTCCACTAAACACTCTCACTAAACTATCATCCTCGATTTCAAATCCTAATATTACATTCCCATTAACGGCTGGAAAGGACCAAAGGTTATTCAATTTTTTCGAGTATACATTTTTATCCCCATAACTATCAGAAATTACATAGTTTACTTCTGCGTTAGGTGAATTGAAATCCGGAAGGAGTGAGAGCGGGTCGATTGCTGTTCCGTCAAGGCGTTCAATCTGCAAGTGAAGATGTGGTCCATCTTTATCCTTCTTTGCATTTCCTGTCTTTCCCACAGTTCCAATCTTTTCTCCAAAACCGACATGTTTGGGAAGTTGCTCAGGTAGTAATTTAAATATTGGTTCAACGTCTTTAAGGTGCATATACATTATTATATATTGAGGATTTTCAAGATTTGGACAATAAACGTAAACTGTATTTCCCTCTTTTGACTTTCCTGTCTCCTCATTATATTCCTTGAATCGATAGACATATCCTTCCACTATTGATTTAAAATCTTCTCCTTCATTAGCAAGTATATCTATACCATAATGAGGGACTACTCCATCTTCTCCTTGTCTAGACGCCCCAAATGCTCCATCCTGAGGAATAGCCCAGCCCTCCTTAAACCAATCACTTCCATGCCTTCTTATAACTTCTTTTTTATCGAACTGAGGCTGACTGTCAAATGGCCATCTCCATATTATTATAGTTTCATCAGAGCTTGATAAAAGAGGTAAAATAGATATGAAAAATAAAAGAAAAAATACTTTTCTCATCATGCCTTTCCGATTATTTTTCTATTTTAAAATGTGTGAGATATCATAAAGATAAAGTCTAGGAACCGACCCTCTTGAATTACAGAGCAATAGATATTTATTTTCATAGTTTATTTTTTTGGAGGCATATATAATTCCCTCATAGAAAGGAGACGATGATTTTATCCAATTCTTTGTCTTTTTTATTAATTTCCCTGTTAGAGTATCTACTATGGTGACAAATAAAGGAGGTTTACTCAACGCAATAGATCCCTCTGGGATTTCTTTCTTCCCTATAATAAATAAAAAATTTTCATTTTTAGAAAAGATGTATATAATTAAATGTAAACCATCTCTATCATTGACTCGCCACCGGGTTAATCCATTGTTGCTAACACAATGAAGATCAATATCTGGTAATAATATTAAATCTCCAGAAGGTGAAATTTTTTTTCGATACATTAAAGGGAGAAATCTGTATGTTTTTTTCCACAAAATCTTTTCTTTTGTAGCATAATATAGATTCTTAAAATCTCCGAATATTAATTTTTTTCCTTTTTTAGAAAATCTTGGATATCCTTCAATAGATATCCGGAATCTCCAGAACTCCTTCCCATCTTTATCTATAGCAACAATATGTTCACCTTCTGGGTAACCATATTCGGGAGTTTCATAAGGCCTAAGAATCGCCCAGCTTCCATCAGGCGATATTTGTGCTCTCTCATATTTCAGCGTTTCCCATTCTCTATCCCATAAAACCTCACCTCCTCTTGTCTTCCCAGTCACTTTTTTAGCCTTTTTATCAAAAACAATTACCATCTCAGAGGAGGGATGAGGGATTTCTTTAATGCTTCCTTTTATGTCTATTAAATATTGATTGTTTTTTCCCTTCAGCAGAAAAAACGGTGATACAGATTTGTCTGATAGAATTTTTGAAAGGGAAGGGTTCTCTTCAATGAGTTTCTTTTCTTTCTCCTCACTTAATAGATAAATCTCATCAATATAATCTTTTTTAATTTTTCTCTCCCATATAAATTTTGGCACATCAGCTTCCTCCGTTTCATCTAAATCCCACTGAATTAGCTCAACCTCTTCTTCCTCCATAATTTCTTGAATATCTTCATCCTTTATGAGGAGTCCTTTTGTCTTCTTTTCTTGTTTAGCTTCTGCCTCAGATTCAGCCTTTTTAATAACTTCTGTTATCTGTTTTTCTACTTTTTCTTCTTTTATCTCCTTTTGAGCTATTTCCTTTTTTTGTGAGACTTCTTCTGACTTCTCATCTAGTTTGATTTCTTCCTTAGGTTTTAGATCAGCCTTTTTGACATCTTCATCTGTTTGAGCTACTTGCTGGCTTATTTGGGTCTCATCTTCTTTTTTCCCTTTACAATCCGAAAGATTAAAAATGAAAAAAGCAAAAATTACAGAAACCAATACAAAATACTTCATCCCTGTTTTCATTTATGGCTCCTTTAAACTTTGGAAGGTTTTTCCCTTAATCCCATCTTTTGCCATTGTTATGCCCGCTTATTCTTGGCAAATTTGTGCCTATATTTTTATATATTATCCTCAGATAGTCAAGAGAACAAAGCGGATGCCTGTTATCAGGAAAGGATCTGGCTGGGCTTAATACTTTTTAAAAATGTTTCACAGGGGATACACAGTATATTTTCAACGAAAAGCTTTTCATTCCCCCTGTAAACGAATACAGGCTTGCATTCGGGATAGTCTTGATGAAATGTTTTTAACGGCCGCAGATCATTCTTGCGAATGCGTTGTGTGTTTTTGACCTCGATTGCCCAGAAACCCTCTTTCCCATAGATGATAAAATCGACCTCTGTGCCGGCTTTTGTCCTCCAATAATAAAGCTTGCAGGATGAATGGCTGTAATCGATCCAGGCTCTTATGTGCTGGGCAACAAGACCTTCGAGTGCAGGTCCTTCAATTTCAGCGGGTCGGTCAAGAGGGCCGCTTGGTCTTAATGTGCGATATACCCCAGTATCAAAAAAGTAAAATTTCGGATGCTGGATAACAGCCCGTTTTGCTCTTTTGGTAAAAACAGGTAAGGAATACGCCATCAGTAAATCATAAATAACATCGATATAACCCTGTACGGTCTTTCTTTCAACTTCGCACTCTCGGGCAACATTGCTGGTATTGAGGACTGCTCCATGGGAAAAGCTTATTGCTTCTAAAAACCGAGCAAAGTTCCCTATATTTCTCACCAATCCCTCTATCTGGATTTCTTCCTTCATATAAAGAGTGATGTAGGCATCAAGTGTATCTTCTGCATTTTTAGCTGAGACGACAAGAGGAATCAATCCTGTACGAAGGGCCTCCCTCAGATCAAATTTATTTCTTAATTCTGAGGCCATAAAAGGGTGAAGAGAACGGACAAGTGCTCTTCCTCCAAGAAGGTCAACTCCTCTCTGTTTTATTTTTCGTGCGCTTGATCCTGTGAGGATGAATTGTAGCTCCGGCTTTTCCTCCATGAGAGCATGAACCGGGTCTAATAATTCTGGAGCCTTTTGGATTTCATCGATAATGACAATATTCTTGTCGGGGTTTCCCTCTATGACTTCTCTGAGGCGCTCAGGCCTGGCTTTATACCGGCGGTACACACCAGGATCTAAGAGGTCAATAATCAATCCATCTCTACAATTCAGCTTCAACCAGGTCGTTTTCCCTGTTCCTCTGGGACCAAAAAGAAAATAGCCACTTTTTGCGCCTTTGAAATAACGTTTTATGATTTCCATTTTTATCGCTTTTATGGAATATATAATTCCATATTTGCTCTATTTCTGGAAGTTATGATTCCAAAATATCATCAAATGATAACCACGTCAAGACTTTTTTTTGGTTTTTTATTGCCCTTTATTTTTAGGGAGACCTGCCATATGAAAAAGACCATCCTAAAAATCTTTAATTTGTAAGATTCTTGAATTTTTTATTAGGTTTCTTTATCATATAATAAAGGAATTTGAGGTGCTCTTATGAATAATCAGTATACAGCGGTAATTAAGAAAGATGGTAATTGGTGGATTGGATGGATTGAGGAAGTACCTGGTGTAAATTGTCAAGAAAGAGCTCGTAAGGAACTAGTGGAAAGCCTTAGAATAACCCTGAAGGAAGCTCTGGAATATAACAGAAAGGATGCATTGTCCGCCGCTGGAAAGGACTTCGAAGAAGAGAAAATTGCTGTATGAAACGCCATGAACTACTTAAGCACCTTCGTTCTAATGGGTGTAAATTTATTCGGGAAGGAAGCCGCCATTCCTGGTGGCATAATCCTGAGCTAAACAAAAGATCTTCAATCCCAAGGCATTCTGAAATCAGCAACATCATCGCTAATAAAATTTGCAAAGATTTGAGCATCCCACCTATAAAATAAGATTTTAATTACATAAAGTGAGAATATGTGATATTTTATAAAGATAAACTTCCATATACAACCCATAAGTGCCACCTGGAACACCAAGCATCAAATATTTATTTTGAAAAATTTTTAAATATGAATTATGATCAAGAATCCCCCTATATAGAGGAAAATCTGATTTTATCCATTCCTTGGTCTTTTTAACCACTTTCCCTGTTTCAATATTTATAGCAACATTAAAATAAGGAGATTTTTTCGGGATTTTTTTCCGCCCTAAAAACAAAAGAACTTTCTCTTTTTTAGAATATCCATACTTCCTAGGAACAAATTTTTTAAGGATATTATCTTCCCACCTCCACAAGATCAATCCACTTTTGTCTATAAGATATATTTTGGCTTCGGGTAATATTATAAAATTCCCAGAAGGTGAAATATCTAACCACATCCACATGAACCACGGCGAAAATTTCTTCTCCCATATAATCTTTTCTTTTGAAGCATAATAAAGAGTATCATGTATTCCAAAAGCTAACTTCTTTCCGTTATCTGAAAAGCTTGGCCATCCAGTCAATCCTCCCTTCCTGTCTGAATAATCGACTCTCCACAACTCTTTTCCATTCTTATCTATAGACACAATATTTTCTCCAGCAGAAAGAGTATATCCTGGATCCGGAGTAGGAAATAGAATTGCCCAGTTTCCATCAGCTGAGATTTTTGACTTCTCATACTTAATCTCCCATTCTTTCTCCCATAAATCCTCACCACCTCTTGTCTTTCCAATTACTTTTTTAGTCTTCTTATCAAAAACAATTACTAAATCAGAGGAAGGATATTGTATTTCCTTTCTAATGTTTCCCTTTATATCTACTAAATACTGCTTTTCTTTTCCCTTCAAAAGAAAAAATGGTGCTGCGCTTTCCTCTGATAGAATCTGTGAGAAAGAATCACTTTCTTCAATAAGCTCCCTTTCTCTCTCTTTATCCACTATATAAACACTACCTATCAAATCATTCTCTATTTTTATCTTCCAGATAAATTTTGGTACATCTACCTCTTCCACTCCCTTTAAAAACGGTAGATCTTCTTCAACTTCTTCTTTCTCTTCCTGTTTGGCCTCTTCTTTTGTTTCAGGCTCAGGTTTTTTAGCCTTCTCTTTTGTCTGAGCAGCTTGCTGGCTTATTTGTGTCTCTTCTTCTTTTTTCCCTTTACAGCCAGATAGACTAAAAGTGAAAAAAGCCAAAATTATAGAAACCAATACAAAAGACTTCATCCCTGTTTTCATTTATGGCTCCTTTATACTATGGAAGGTTTTCCCCCTAACTTCTTTCTTTGCCATTATTTTGCCCGCTTATTCCTGGCAAATTCGTGCTTATATCTTTATATATCCTTATCAGATAGTCAAGAGAACAAAAAGGTCAAGGGAAGATGCTAAGGAGGAGTGTTCAAGGGAATTCTTTTATGATTGGAGTGTGTTTGGTCAGATTTTAGAGATTGAAATGGAATAGGAATTTCAGCATATTTTTTTCCGTTACTTTTCTGCCCTTATGCATTAGTATAAACGCATGGATCAGGGGAGGGAGAAAAAAATGAAAAACTCTATGAACCGGCGTGAATTTCTTACCCGGTGCGCGGCCTGCACATCATGTCTGGCAGCTGCACCTTTGATGTCTTTGACATCCTGTAAAACGTCTAAGGAAGCGGAAAATCTGAAAATCCGTATCATATACTCGCTCCATGCCGTCAAACAGCCCGGCCCTGACTGGCCCAATGTCGGATTCGATTTCGGCCCTGTCATGGACAGAATCAGTACGGAGATGGCCTGGCAGTGCCCGGATTTTGTCTTCGAATCCTCCATGGCCAAAGGTCCGGAAGAGGCGGAAAAAATTCTTGCCGAAGATGCAGCCAATGGTATGGACGGGTATGTGGTTTACCAGTTGAACTGCTGGAACCGTGTGGTTCAGCCGGTTGTGGCATCGGAAAAGCCGGTGCTCTATGTTGACTTCCAGTATGGCGGCAGCGGAGGTTTTCTGGTCTATACCGCAGGATTCTTGAGGGACAAGACGCCGAACCTGGCCTTTGTTGCCTCCTCCCGTATGGAAGACCAGATTGCTGCTGTGATGTGTTTCGAAACTTTAAAGAAGGGCGGCACAGTCTCCGATTTCACAAAAGCTGTTGAAAGGAGCCGCATAAAGCGAATGCCCGCGGCAGGCGATCTTTCCTGTCTAGCGGACGAGGTGAAGACACTCTCGACAGAAGAATGCCTACAGCGCATGAAGGGCTCCAAGATCTTAGCTGTTCGCAGCCAGGAAGCAGGTCCGGCCGATCCTATCATGGGTATTCCTATGGAGTGGCTGTCCTTTTCGGAGATCAATGAGGCGTGGAAAGCCGCGGATAGAGACCAGGCCCGCGATGTTGCCGACCGCTGGCAGAATTCTGCGACCGAAGTCATCGGAGTGTCCCGGGAGACTCTGGAGACTTCGGCAGCCATGTATCTGGGAATGAAGGACGTGCTTAAGAAACATGGCGCCAACGCTATTGCGATCAACTGTCTGGGCGGCTTTTACGGCGGTCACATCCATGCCTATCCCTGCCTGGGTTTTCACGAGCTGAACAATGAAGGGCTGGTGGGTGCTTGCGAGTGCGACATCCGCTCTACAGCAACCATGACCGCAGTAACGGCGCTGACTCAAGGGCGCCCCGGATTCATCTCAGATCCGGTGTTGGATACGGGGAAACGCCAGATCATATACGCACACTGTGTGGCATCGAACAGGGTCTTCGGGCCTCAGGGACCGGCCAATCCATTCACTATCATGACTCACTCGGAAGACCGGCAGGGAGCATCCGTACGGTCCATCCTGCCGACCGGCTACCTGACTACAACTCTCGAGATCCATCCGGATCGGCGGGAAATACTCTTCCACCAAGCAAAGGCAGTGGGTAACGATCCCGACGATAGGGCATGCCGGACTAAGCTCTGCGCCGAACCGCTTGGCGATGTGGAAAAGCTTTTTACGATGTGGGATGTATGGGGGTGGCACAGGGTGACTTTTTATGGCGATTTAAAGGAGCCGGTCTATGCCCTGGCCGAGGCTATAAACTGGAAAGTGGTCGAGGAAGCCTGATCGATGGCTTTTAACACAAAGGCGGCGGCATCGGGAAACAGAGTCTGTGATAGACGGGAATTCATAAAAGCCCTCGGGTTCGGGAGTATAGCCCTGGGGCTTTCCTGCAGATCCAGAACTTCCACATTGGTTAAACAACCCAATATCCTTTTTTGTATCGCCGATGACTGGGGATGGCCCCATGCCGGCGTGTATGCGGATCCGGTTGTCCGGACACCGGCTTTTGACCGGATTGCCCGGGAAGGCGTTCTGTTTGATCATACCTTTGTATCCAGTCCTTCCTGCACTCCCAGTAGAAACTCCATCCTTACAGGCCAGTACCACTGGCGTCTGGAGGAGGGAGCCAACTTGTGGTCTACACTCGACATCAAGTTTCCAGTCTTTCCGCTTCTTCTCGCAGAGGCAGGCTATCATGTCGGGAACTGGCGGAAATGCTGGGGGCCAGGCGATATCAAAGCCGGAGGATATACCGATACATACCCCGGAGGAAAACGCTACCCTAAGGGTTTTGCCCAATTCCTCGACGCCCGTCCCCTGGGAAAGCCCTTCTGCTTCTGGTTGGGAAGCAGTGATCCCCACCGGCCTTATGATAAAGGTTCTGGAAAAGCCTCCGGCATGGACCTTTCCAAAATCAGAGTGCCGGGATTTTACCCCGATGTCCCTGAGATACGCTCCGACATCGCCGATTATTACTACGAGGTCCAGAGATTCGACTCAGACTGTGCCGCAGCCATGGCTCTTCTGGAGGAAGTGGGCGAGCTGGAAAATACGATCATTGTAATGACCGGTGACCATGGCATGCCCTTCCCGCGCTGCAAGAGCAATATTTATGACTGGGGAGCCCGTGTTCCCCTGGCAATACGCTGGAGGGACCGGATAAAGCCCGGCCGTCGTGTAACGGATTTTGTGTCCTTTGTGGATTTTGCTCCCACTTTTCTAGATGCGGCTGGTCTGAAAATCCCAGACCAGATGTGTGGAAGATCGCTTCTGACTATTCTGGGATCTGAACAGTCCGGCAGGGTGGATAAGTCGCGTGAACATGTTATTTTCGGAAAGGAACGCCACGTCCCGGCTCAGGAATCACCTGAGATGGGGGGATACCCCTGCCGCGGTCTCAGGACTGACCGCTTTCTGTATATCCGTAACTTTGTCCCTGAGCGCTGGCCGGCAGGAGTTCCGGAGGGGGCGACTCATCCCATCGGACGGTTTGCCGATTGTGATGATGGTCCTACGAAATCTTTCCTGATGGACCACCGGGAGAACCCGGAATATAAAAGATTCTTTGAACTTGCCTTTGCCAAACGGCCTGCAGAGGAACTATACGATATGGAAAAAGATCCAGACCAGTTGAACAACGTTGCCGATGATCTCCGATATAGTCAGACCAGATCTGAGCTTTCATCCCGCCTCATGGCCGAACTTAAGACTACATCCGACCCGCGCGCATCTGATGAACGTGTTCTGTTTGATGAGTATCCCTATCGAGCCAAATACAAGCTCAAGCGATGAATGACTGAAATCAATTTTTGAAAAGCTGTCCTTATTTCTTGTTACATACTGTCATATACTGACAGGATTATGCAAAAAATACTTGGGGGAAAATGGGGTCGGACCGAGCTAAATATTTGATAATAATTGAATCCCTGACTTTACTTGATGACAACCTCTGCTTTCCGGAAATGTGCAGGGATTTCAAGCAATAAGGGGGTCCGTAAAGTCCCGCTGGCTAAAGATATCGTCGTTTGACCTTCTTTCAGCGATTCAAAAATAATCGAGACAATCTCTCCTGCTCCTGAAACTCCTTTTCCGAATCCTTCTCTTGTGATTCCTATCTGAATCTCACCGGTCGTATTATCGATATTTCCAAGAAAAAATGTTTTCACTCCATCGCGGCTCATAAAGCTTCCTTCTTTCACGTCTTTTGCCCGCACTATGCTGGGATCGAAGTTTAAGGTCAAAACCAGGCTTGCTACGTTCTCCACGCTCTCCACTCTCACCTTTCCCATAAACTCAATCCCAACCGGAACCTCTGATAGAGAAGGCGCTAGCAAGATGATTGCCTCTTTAATCTCGGCTTCTTCTATTTCTACTAATTTCTCTTTCTCTTCTATTGCCGCATCTCTAGCTTTTTCCTCGACTTGAGCTCTCTGGGCTTCAAACGGAGTCGGGGGTGGAGGAGCCTTAATGCCGATCTGTCTCTCTGTTCCTACCCAGATTGAGGCCAAATCCTCCTCGGATATATCCGGCATTCTTGTTATCCGGGGGGTTAAGGTGAGAATAATATCTGTCTGGGTGACCTCTTTACTGGTTCCCCCGAAGATGAGATTCAAGATGGGGATTTTATTGATTCCCGGAATTCCCCGCCAGGATTTTCTCTCCGAATCCCGGAGCAAACCGGCCAGAAGGCCTGTCTCGTTGTCCCTCATTCTGATGATGGTGGAAACGGACCTGTTCCCGATGGTGGGCGGCATGGTGGCTGTACCCGGAGTGGTGATGAAGGTCAGCTCAAACTTCAATTTTAAGGTTATGTCACCGTTGTGATGTGTGCGAGGAGTGAGGTCTACGCTTATTCCGACGTCATACATCTGGTAGGATGTTATCGCCTGCTGGCTCGGACCACCTGCGGCTATGGGAACAAACGTGGTTACCGGAACCGGCACTTTGTCCCCCAGTTTTATGGAGACTGTCTCCCCATCGATCACCCTCAATTGAGGCCTGGCGATTATCCTGGATTTCGTATCGCTTTCCAGGAGCTTATAGCTTACAGACGGGATGGAGAACAAGAAATCTGATAGAGATATGGTGTCAATCATATTTCCACGGATCACCGAGGCCGTCTCTCCCGCTTCTGTTGCAGGGGGGGCAAAAGTCTGGGTAATCGTATAGGTGCTCAGGTCAATACCGTACTCACGCATTCTGCTTTTGTTCACTTCCAGTATCTCAACATCGACCACCAATTCGGCTTTGGCTTTGTCCTGGGAGGCGATGATTTTCTCTGCTATTTCTATTTTCTTCTGGGATTCCCTTATGGAGATGGTGTTGAGTTTGGGATTGACGGCAATTGTTCTTATATCAGCCAGTGTCCGAAGAAGTGACTGTATCTGATTCACATCGCCATTTGAGATATAGAAAGTTCTCAGCATTAGCTCTTCATATTCTCTTCTTTTTGCCGGAGTGTCGGGAATGATGAGAATCGTCTGTTCACCCAGGACCTTGTAGAATAATCCGGAGATAATAAGGAGCCTGTCCAGGGATTCTTTAAAAGTCACATTCAAGAATTCAATGGAAATTTTCCTGCTTTTAAAGGCCCCCTCCATGAGGATGTTGATGCCGCTCATTTTCTGGAGTGTCTCAAAGATTTTCTTCAGTTGTGTATCTTTGAATTTTAGATTTATCAGAGTCTCGGAGCCAGGGCCTAGCATGGGCTTCTCTAGCGGCACCCTCCTGGCTTTCTCTTTAACTTTTTCTATCTCTGTTTTTTCAGTGCGCTCCTTCCTTTGACGCTCACTTTGCTTTAATATTTCCCATTTTCTCTTTCTTGCTCTTATGTTTTCGGGATTGTAATCCAGGGCTTTCTGGCACTCGAGCAGAGCCAGTTTCAACTGGTTCCGGCTGAAAAAACTCTCACCTCTTTCGGCGTGAAAATTGGATGCCTCTACTAAGGCTTTAGCTAAAGATAAGCGATATCTTGGATTATCCGGTTCTGTCTGGAGGGCCTTGAGATAGTGATCGACTGCTGAATCCCAATCTTTTATGACGAACGCTTCTTCCCCTCTTTTGAATGCCATCCTGCCGGCGCAGGAGATAAATGAGACAGAAATGATACAAAAGAGGATAATCTTTAAGATTTTATTCATCGGACGCCCCTCACTCCTTCCTTTAAAAAGTTAAACACACAATCAGAATCTAAGGAAGTATAGATGATTATTCCTTTTCCAGAGTTAAAATTTCGATTTTATCTAATAAATTATCCTTGATTTCCACACGTTCCGTACCCACATCCAGTATTTTATATCTATCGGCTAAAACATCTCCTTTTTTCACTATAAAGACCTCTTCTTCAGTGTATAGGATCGCATAATTTACATTTCTGTTGTTGGGAGGGCGAGTCTCCCGCATTGTGATGAGTCCGATCAGCTTTAAATTTATCGGGAGGATTTCCTCTGGAGACAGGATTTCTTCATTTTCTTCTATTATTTTTTCTTTGCGGATTGGCAACTCTCTTGCCTTATTGACTTTCCTGGTGAAGCTAAAAATGTTTCTTTTTGTATTTTTAAAGCTGGGATTTTTTGAAGATTTCCTTTCGCTCAGGATGTGGGTTTTAACCAGGGAGGGAGCTTTTTCGGATTGATGTGTTGGGGAGCTTTTTTCAGGTGAGCCTCCACTAAGTACAGTTTCATTTTTGGCATCTTTATTTTCTGCTTCTGAAGAAATGGCGGTTTTTTCTAAGAAAGAACGACCGGGATTATATTTGCTGGAAGATGTAATTTCCTTAACAGCTAAGACAATCAAGATAAAAAGGATTACCAAAAAAGTCAGAACTTTTATATTTATGCTCCCTTTCTTTTCTCTGGAGTTTGGAATGTGTTTGGTTGCCATTTTTTGCCTATTGTTCATGCAAGAAAACCTGTTGGCTTAGCTTTAACAGAGAAGACTGTCTCATCGGGAGTTTTGGGATTCACTTTGTCTGCACAGGTATGGAAAATGAGGAGAGATGAAAGAAATACTAATATTTTCATATTTCTTTTGCTTTTTATCCGCTTCGCTTGAGAAAAGAATATCAATTATTGAGAAAAGAGTCAATATGAGAAACAACGAGGCATTTTTTTCATTTTTCTCAAAAAAGCAAAAAAGGGGGTCAAATCTTTATTCTTGGCATTTTGTGGATCAAAGGGGGTCAAATCTGTCATTCCCGCGAAGGCGGGAATCCAGTAGAATAATAAATCTTTTCATCTCCGTTTTTCTTATATTTTATTTTTTTTATTACTAATCCTGGATTCCCGCCTTCGCGGGAATGACAGATGAAAAAAGGGGGCTGTCCCCTTTTTTCTGGATTCCCGCCTTCGCGGGAATGACAGCTTTGCCTGCTCCTTGCAATAACATCTGAAAAAAGGGGACTGTCCCCTTTTTGTTTTGAAAAAAGGGGACTGTCCCCTTTTTTCTGTCCCCTTTTTTTTAAAGCGACGTGGCAATCTCAGGCGGCTTTAATATTTTTTTTCTTTGAGCATTCGAAGGGCTTCATCCACTGCGGCTTTGAGCTCCCTGTCAAAGCCTTTTAATTCATCCTCAGGAGTATTTTCCACCCAGACATCAGGGGCGACTCCGTAATTCTCCAGGTTTATGCCGTAGTTATTTGGTTTTGTAGGATCATAGGTCACGACCAGAGAACCCGGCGTTCGTATCCGTCCGCGGTTAATGAGCCTGTAGCTTCCTGTGGCAATTACAGCGCCATACGTGGGCGTTCCTACAATTCTTCCAAGGCCGAGGTCCCTGAATCCCATGGGAGTCACCTCACTGTCCGAGCCAGATCTCCAGTTGATAAGCATCACCTTGGGGCCGACAATGGCCTGTCTCGGCCTCCGGCCCATTTTTCGAGAAGCCCATCTGTTGTTCCAGTACTCATAGGGACGGCGTTCAAGGATATCCAGAAGCTGCTGATCGATGTTTCCGCCGCCGTTATAGCGGATGTCCACAATGATCCCCTTCCGGTTGTGGAAACGGTCGATCTCATTCTCGAATTTTTGCAGAGAGCTTCTGTTCATCGACCGGATATGGACATAGGCGATCTGCCCTCCGGCTTGTTTTTCCACATAATCCCTGTTTTTCTTGACCCATTCTTCATATTTGATATTCCGGAGGGAACTGGCGGCTTTTATCCTTATTTCCCGGGCTCCGGCAGAATCCGGCCGTGAATTGACCTTGACCACCACATAATCGTTTAGAGTGCTGTTTAAATTTTTCCAGTAATTTTCTCCGGATCTGATTTCGATGCCGTCGATGGCAATCACATAATCTCCCTTTTTTAGACCGATCCATTCTTTGTCCGCCGGACCATTCCAGTAGATATGGCTGACCTTATAGTATTTCTTGCCCGGCTCCATCTCGAACCCAAGGAATTTCGTCGAGTAAGTCTCCTGTCTCTCTCTTGTGGGGCCGCTGACTCCGGTATGGGAAGCATTCAGCTCCCCTATCATCTCATTGGTCAGATCGTAGAGATCCTGGTTTTCTCCGACATATTTCAGCAGGGGTTTATACCGGGCTTTTATCGCATCCCAATCAAATCCGTGCATGTTCTCATCGTAGAACATATATTTCATCACTCTCCATGATTCCTCAAATATCTGCTCCCACTCTTTTTTCCTGTCGACAGTAACGGTGAATGTATACTTCACCTTCTCCTTTTTCCTTGTGGATAAAGGCATCTTATACACAGAATTATCTCTCCGGTAAAAGACCATACTCCGGTCTTTGCTGGGAAGCAGGTTCCGGAACGTTCCCTCCACGACTTTCTTCCTGTTTTTTCCCCTGAGATCAATCGAAAAAAGGCCCTGCCCCTTTTCATCCTGGCCGGTAAAATAGATCTTCTTTCCATCTTTTGACAGGAAATAAGATCCGACTGCTGTGGTTCCTTTGGTAAGCTGAACCGCACGCCTGTCTATTCTGGCCATCTGGAGAAGAAGGTTCTGGATTTTCTCAGCAGAATCTTTTGCTTCCTTCTTTTTCTCCTTTTTTTGTTCCAATCTCTCCCGGACAAGAGGATCATCAGGGTCTTCCTTGACCTTTCCCAAAGGCAGGATAAAAAGCTGATATACGCCGTTGTCTCTGTTTGAGCGAAAAACCAGGTGTTTATTATCTGGGGTCAACTCACCGCCGGAGTCCCGGAAGGGATTTTGTGTAATGTTGTATTCTTTTTTGGCAGCCACATCAAAAAGGTAGATGTCGGTATTGGAATCATCATCAGAGCGTGAATAGATAATCCATTTCCCATCCGCAGACCAGTCATTCAGAGCAAAACCGCGCGCAGGGTTATATGCCAGCTCTGAAACTTTTTTGGCAGCCACATCAATTTTGAATAATCTGTTTGCCGCCGTAAAGACAAGATTCTTCGAATCTTTGGACCAGAGAGGCTGTCTTTTCAGCGATTCATGCTTTGTCAGTTTTTGTCTCTGCCCTGTTTTGATAGTGTAGAGCCAGATCTCATCATCCCCGGACTCATCAGAAACATAGGTAAGAAAGCGGCCGTCAGGGGAAAAAACCTGGTACCTTTCCCTCCAGGGAGAGGACGTCACCTGTGCCTTTTCTCCCAGTTCGGGATTTGAAGGAACAAGGAAAACCTCACCATGATAATCCACCGCCAGATAGGAGCCGTCGGGCGAAGGAGTAAAACCATCCATTTCAGAGTCGACATGAAGAAAATCGACCAGGTTCTCCTTTGCGTCGAATTGAAAGGATAACGGAATTTTCTGAGGTTTTCCGCTGGAAATATCCAGTTTCCACAGCTCAAACTCATTCTCGTAGACTATGGCCTTCCCGTCAGGACTTATCGAAGGATACTGGACGCCGTCTTTTTTATGAAACGTCACCTGAACGGGCTCTCCGCCTTTTTTGGAAATCTTCCAGATATTAAAGATGTCGTCTCTTTCGGACATGAAATAGATTTTTCCATCGGCTCCCCACATAGGAAATGCATCCTGCGTGTGTGTACGGAATTTTTTAATATCCCTGTCTGTGAGCTGGGTGATTTTTTTTGTTCTGAGGTCCTGAAGCCAGATGTCCGTATTGCGGTTCCCCCTGTAATGTTTCCGCCAGTATCTAAATCCAAAGCGGTTGAAGGCAAGGGTTTTTCCGTCCTGCGAGATCATACCGGCCCCGCCCATATCCATATCCATAGGCAAAGGCAGCTTTCCATCCAATCCTACGGTAAAGAGCGGGTTGAAAAACGCACCTTTTCTCGACGAGCCGAAGATAATCTTCTTTCCGTCAGGAGTCCAGTTTAGAACCGTGTCGCTCACCGAGTGAAAGGTTAACTGGCGGGCTTCTCCCCCCTTTACCGGGATGATCCATACGTCATTATTTCCCATCCTGTCGCTTGAAAAAGCAATCCATTTCCCGTCAGGGGAAAATTTCGGATAGATATCCCTGGCCACATGGTCTGTCAGGCGGTAAGTGTTTGAGCCGTTAGTGTTTGAAATCCAGATGTCGCCGTGATAAGTAAAGGCAATCTTGTCGCCACAGATGTTGGGGTAACGGGCAAACTTTACCGGGCCAGCGGTGCATAGACTAAAAATCCCTGTAATAAATAAAACCAAAAAACAAAAAACCAATCCTTTTTTTAAAAACATTTCTCCTCCCTTTATTTGTTTTTTTGCCTGGTTGATCCAGCCATAAATGATATTTTTATTAATAAGAAGCTCGTAGTGCTGCGGTGTAATCAAGATATTGACCGTATAATCATAGTGTTGAATACTTCTAATATCAACCAGCCTGTTTCTGGGATATTTTATTAAATAAAAACAATAAAATAAATGAAATTATTATTTAAAGTGCTTCCTTTTCCCATAAACAGCTCACCTGGGAACCTTTCCCCAAAACATCGAACAGGTAAAAAAGGCATAATAATCCGGAAGATTCAGAATGAAATCCGGAGATTCTGGTTGACAGAGACGCTGATAATCCGCCCGATCCTCCTGTGAAACCTCTGGCTGTGGCTCCCCCCAGAGCATCTTAAAGAATGTGATCAAAGCGACACGTATGTCTTCACTCAGGGGAGCATATACGTTACCTGCAAAAGTCTGGGCGGTGGGTTCCTCGAAGCCTGCTTGACGGAACCAACCTAGAGCGTGCACAAAGTGCGACTCCGACCTCTTTCCCTTGACACAAGGGATAAGCGCCGAACACGTCGCATTGAGCCGGGCTTCCAACAGAGGATATCCTGGAAGCAGTTGTTGAGAAGACCAGGCAAGGATGGCCACGCTGCCCCCTGGCTTGACCACCCGTGCAAATTCCCTCAGCAATAGCAGAGGCTCTTCAGAAGTAGGGTATCCCACGCAGTCAGAACTCCAGACCCAATCGAAAGTATCATC
>JAGLWV010000144.1 GCA_023133225.1 Candidatus Aminicenantota bacterium
ATTTCTTTTGCATGAAGGAGGAACTCAGCAGATATATCAAGGCCAGTGACATGCCCAGCAGGTCCCACTGCCTCTGTCAGCAATAAGGCCGGAAGGCCAATTCCACATCCTGCATCCAGACCTCGGCTCCCCTGAGGGAGTTGCAGTGCCTGGATTGCCTCACGAAGGGTAGGTTCTCTCAAAGGATTGGACTCTGCCAACTGCTGTATGTAAGTATCGGTATCAATCATTGTTCATCTCAGAAGACATTTCAACACCTCTCTGGAACAGCTCATCGATATTGAAACAAAAATAATTAACAAAAAGACGAAATGCCTGTTTTTCACTTTAACCTTTTAAAAATTATATCATAAAGTGTATGATACTAACATGGATGGAGAAATACCATGAGCCAAAGACAATATGAAAATATTATTTTTGAGATTAGAGAAGATAAAGCCTTTTTGACAATCAACCGCCCTCCCGTGAATGTCCTGAACATATCGACCATGGAAGAAATGAACGATGCCTTAGGCTCTTTAACCGGCAACACAGAAGTTAAAGTACTGGTCGTATCCAGCAGCGGGGAAAAGGCATTCTCCGCAGGAGTGGATGTGACCGAGCATACCGAAGACAAGGTTGAAAAGATGCTCCAGGTCTTTCATGATGTTTTCCGCAACCTCTCTAAATTAGACCAGGTGACTGTAGCCGCACTGAAAGGACTAGCCCTGGGTGGAGGATGTGAACTGGCTGTATTCTGCGACCTGATTTTTGCGGCAGACAACCTGAAGATCGGACAGCCTGAGATAAAGCTCTCTGTTTTTCCTCCTGTAGCTCTTCTGATCTTCCCACGACTTGTGGGCTTAAAAAGGGCTTCCGAGCTCCTTTTAACCGGGAAAACCATAGATGCAGCCGAAGCCGAGCGGATCGGTTTGATCAATAAAGTTGTCCCCCTTGACTCTTTTGATTCGGAGCTTGAGAGTTTTATCCAGCCTTTTTCGGAATTGAGCCTGGTCGGTCTTAGGTATTCGAAGAAAGGATTAAATCTGGGTCTAGAGACAACTTTTTTTGAGGGATTGGAGAGGATCGAGAAAATCTACCTTGAGGAATTGATGGCCTCCGAAGACGCCCGGGAGGGCCTGAAAGCCTTCTCGGAAAAAAGAAAACCTCTCTGGAAAAATAGATAAAGGAGGAAGGGATGAAAGCAGCCGTATTTCACGGGCCCAAACAGCCTCTGAAAATAGAAGAGGTTGAAACGCCGAAGATAGAATCGCATGAGATTCTGGTTAAAATCGCAGCCTGCGGGGTTTGCAATACTGACATGCATTACATAGACCATGGTGTTCCAACCTTTAAAAAGCCGCCCTTGATCCTGGGACATGAGCCTTCCGGTATTGTTGAGGAGGCTGGTGCCGGGGTCAAAAACTTTAAGGTTGGCGACCGGGTCCTCATTCCCCCTGTTTTCTCCTGCGGCTACTGCGCCAACTGCCGGTTGGGACGTGAAAATATCTGTTTTAACATGATCATGCTGGGGAATCACATCGACGGCGCCTTTGCCGAATACACCAAAGTTCCTGCCAAGGACTGCCAGCACCTCCCGGAAGAGTTGCCTCTTGAAGAATCGAGCATCATTGCCGATGCCATCTCCACACCCTATCATGCTGTTAAAAATAGAGCCCAGGTCAGACCCGGCGATTCGGTCGTCGTCTTCGGCTGTGGAGGGGTTGGGATAAATGTGGTTCAGGTGGCATCCGCTGCCGGAGCCTCTGTCATCGCCGTGGATATCGTGGATAATAAATTAGATATGGCTAAAAAACTGGGAGCCCAGCATACGATCAATTCCTCAGACAAAGAGGATAAGGCACTCCTTAAAGAAATAAGAACGTTAACCGGAGGAGGAGCGGACATCGCCATCGAAGCCATAGGCAATCCGAAAACGATCGAGCTGGCATCAGCGGCTGTTAAAGCCGGAGGACTCCACTGCCAGGTCGGTTACACACACCACAGTGTGCCCATGAATGCCGGAAGGCTGATGTTCCGTGAGATCGAAATAAAAGGTTCCCTGGGCTGCCGACCGGTTGATTATCCCAAAATCATAGAAATGGTCAAGACAGGAAAGATTCAACTTGAACCCGTTGTCACCCATAAGTTCAAACTCGAAGATATAGACAAGGCTTTCGACCTGATGAGAAAAGGAGAATCCCTGCGCTCCATCATAGTCTTCTGAGAAATCGCTCATTTTGCCAAGAATAAAGATTTGATCTCCTTTTAATTCAAGAATAAAGATTTGACCCCCTTTTAATTTGACCGTTTTTTTCGGCTGTGATATAAATTAAAGAGAAATTCGGTTAATTCATAAACAAAATGCCTCAAGAATTTGCTTTTCCATCAATTGATGCCTATCTGGTAAAAATGCTGGAGTTGGGCGCTTCAGACCTTTTTCTGCGGCCTGGTACTCCGCCCACTTACCGCGTCAACGGAAGTATCACCAGGACAGACTTCCCCACCCCGAGCGAAAAAGACATGCGTGCCAGCCTTGATAAAATTCTCACTTCCGTGGCCAAACGAAGATTTGACGAGTCGCCGGATATCGATATAGCCTACACAATGCCCGGCAAAGGGCGTTTCCGCATAAATCTCTTCATGCATCAGGGACAGCTCGGACTTGCGGCCCGGGCGATTCCTATCGGGAGGGTGGAATTTAAGACACTGAGTCTCCCGGCCGGTGTGCTGGAAATGGTCAATACCCAGGCGGGCTTAATCCTTGTAGTTGGTCCAACCGGCTGCGGTAAGTCCACGACTCTAGCAGCGCTGATTCACCACATTAACGCCACCCGCGATGTGCACATCATGACCATAGAGGACCCTATCGAATTCGTCCACGAGGAGATCCGCTCCCTGATTCACCAGAGGCAGGTCGGCTACGACACCGAATCGTTTGCTAGAGCTTTACGCCATATCGTCCGCCAGAGCCCGGACGTCATCCTCATCGGCGAGATGCGGGACAACGACACGATGCAGACAGCCCTCTCGGCAGCCCTGACAGGACATTTGATACTCTCAACTTTACACACAACCAATGCCGTTCAGTCTATTGACCGGATTTTGAATTATTTCCCGGCCGAAGCCAGAGCCCAGGCGCAGGTTGACCTTGCTATCACACTCATCGGCATCGTCTCCATGCGGCTTCTGCGGAAAACGGACGGTTCAGGACGTATCCCGGCCGTAGAAATACTTCTCGCTACACCCACGATTCGCCGGCTGATAAAGGAAGGCGAATTCGTCGAACTTTACGACGTTATTAAGCGCAGCCAGGATTACGGTATGTGCTCCTTTAATCAATCGCTGATAGAACTGGTCCAATCAGGCCAAGTGACTGAGAAAGAGGCCCTGCCCTACGCTCCAAATCCGGAAGAATTCATGTTGAACATTCAAGGTATGTATACCGGTATTGATTCGATCGATCTCCGGGCTAAAAAGAAAAAAGAAGAGGAGAAAAAATGAACCAAGAGACACCACCTCAGCCAAAATCGCCCTCTCCTCTGAGGCTCGGCGATGAGGGTAAATTAAACATGAAGATGCTCTTTGAGCACGCCGGAACCGTCGGAGCCAGCGACCTGATCATTACTGCTGGAGCGCCGCCCACAGTGCGTGTGGACGGCGACCTTCATCACGTATTGGGGACTTCACTCAAGCCGGAGATGACCAAACGGCTGATCTGGTCTCTCTTGAACGAGACCCAGCAGGAGATGTTCGAACGCAACCGGGAGCTAGACTTCTCACTGGCGGTAACTGGTAACATGCGGTTCCGGGCGAACGTCTATTACCAGAAGGGAGCTGTCGCCGGGGCATTTCGTTTGATCCCGCGGGAAATTCCCTCGTTGGGCGAACTCGGCCTGCCTCCGATTGTCAAAGAGCTGACTTTACGGTCAAAAGGTTTGATCCTTGTGACCGGGCCGACAGGCTCAGGCAAATCCACAACACAGGCGGCCATGATCGATTTAATCAACACTATGCAGCGGTGTCACATCGTGACCATCGAGGACCCCATCGAATATGTGCATACAGACAAGAAGAGCATCGTAGACCAGCGGGAAGTGTTTGCCGATACACTCAGTTTCGGCAACGCGCTGAAGTATGTACTGAGGCAGGACCCCGATGTGATCCTTGTTGGAGAGATGCGGGACATGGAGACAATATCTGCTGCATTGACGGCGGCTGAAACCGGACACCTTGTTATCGCCACACTGCACACCAACGATGCCGTCCAGAGTATCGACCGTATCATAGATGTTTTCCCCCCGCACCAGCAGTCGCAGATTCGAGTGCAGCTGGCGTTTGCCCTTATAGGTGTTATCGCCCAACAATTGATCCCCCGCGCTAACGACGATGGACGCATCCTGGCTACAGAGATCCTCATCAAGAATTACGCGGTAGGCACACATATCCGCGAGGGTAAGACACACCAGACTCGGAGCACTATGGAAACCTCAAAGGGCGAAGGAATGGTCACTATGGACAACCGCCTCAAGGAACTCTACGAAGCCAGGAAGATTACTTACGATGAGCTGGCCCGGCGTGTAAGCTCACCGGCATTCCTCAAACAGTTCCGCCTCTCCAAAAGCAAATAATAATTACAATGTTATTGCAAGAAGTAAAAAAGAAGCTCATAGCTCATAGTAAGAAAGGATAAAGGAAGAAGGAGTAAGGAGTAAAGAAGAAGCTCATGGCTCATAGCTCATAGTAAAAGAAAAAAAGGGGACAGGCAACTTTTTAAGAAAAAAATAGCCTGTCCCCTTTTTTTCTTTCTTTTCCTATTTCCCCTTAAACTTGCCCTTCCTCTTTTCCAGGAAAGCGGAAACCCCTTCCTTTTTATCCTCGGTCGTACAAGATAGGGCATGGAGGTAAGATTCAAGAGCAAAACCCGAAGCCGCATCCCCTTCCTGGCTCCTGTTCACCGCTTCCTTGGCAAACCTTACGGCTAAAGGCGGCCTTGAGGCAATTTTTTTGGCGAGTTCCATGGCCTTATCCATCAGCTCCTCCTGGGGAAGAACCTTATTCACGAGTCCGATCCGGTAGGCCTCCTGGGCATCGATAAAATCTCCGGTGAGTATCAATTCCATGGCTCTTCCCAGCCCAACCAGTCGAGGCAGCCTCTGGGTTCCCCCGTCTCCCGGGATGATTCCCAGCTTAACCTCAGGGGCTCCGAACTGAGCCTTTTCAGAACAGATTCGAATGGAACAGGCTAAAGCAAGCTCCAGGCCTCCCCCCAAAGCATATCCGTTAACCGCTGCAATTACAGGGACCGGCAGATTTTCTATACGGGAAAAAACTTCCTGTCTTTCCTGCGAAACCCTCCGCCCTAGACGGGCATCGCGGTCGACAAGCTCCTTGATATCTGCACCGGCAACAAAAGCCTTATCGCCTGCTCCGGTGAGTATCAGAGCTCTCAGGTCTTCATCCTTTTCAATTTCATCAAGAAGCTTTTTTAGCTCAGATATCAATTCGTTTGAAATGGCATTCAATTTCTCGGGGCGGTTGATGGTCAGGAGACCAATGTTTTCCTTTTTTTCATAGATAAGAGTTTTATACATCCTCTCTCTCCTTGATTTTCTTATGTAAAAGCTTTGATACCAAGCTCAAAGGCTCCTATGATGAGCTGCTGGATCTGGGAGGTTCCTTCATACAGGGTGTTGATCCTGGCATCACGGTAAAAGCGTTCCACATCATATTCTCCGGAGAAACCGTATCCCCCATGAATCTGGATAGCCTTGTAGGCTACCCGGTTTACCATCTCACTGCAGTAGTACTTGGCTATTGATGTTTCCCTGGTGTTGCGAATTTCCTTGTTTTTCAAATCTCCTGCTCGATAGACAAGAAGGCGTCCTGCTTCACATTCCACCACCATGTCTGCAATCATCTGCTGGACAAGCTGAAAACTGGCTATGGGCTTTCCGAACTGGATTCTCTGCTTGGCATATTCTTTACAGATGTCAATACAACCCTGTGCTAAACCGACACAGCCCGCAGCCACAGTGTAGCGGCCAAAATCCAGGGTTCCCAGTGCAACCTTAAAGCCTTTGTTCAACTCACCCAGGATATTTTCTTTCGGTACGCGGCAGTTCTCAAGAAAAATTTCCCCTGTATTGGAAGCCCTTAGACCTAATTTGTCATGGAGGTCTTGTGTCAAAAATCCCTTAAATCCTCTTTCCACCAGAAAGCCTGTAATCCCTCTGGCTCCTGCCTCTTTATCTGTTTTGGCATAGACAATGGCCAGGTCGGCGATGCCGGCGTTTGTGATCCAGGTCTTCTGGCCGTTGAGTACGTAATAATCCCCATCCTCCTCGGCAGTTGACTCCATGCTGGCAGGGTCGCTCCCTGAATTAGGCTCTGTTAAACCATAACAGCCAATCCATTCTCCGCTGGACAGTTTAGGAAGATATTTTTTCTTTTGTTCTTCATTACCAAATTTTAAAATGGGAAGCTCGACAAGCGACACCTGGACAGAATAAGTACCACGAAGCGATGAATCCACCCTGCCTATTTCTTCTGCCACTATGGCATTGGTAATATTATCGAATCCTGCCCCTCCATACTCTTCGGGAATGGGTGTTCCCATAAATCCCAGTTCAGCCAATTTTTTAAAGATATCATGGGGGAATTGAGCCTTTTTATCGTTTTCTGCAGCTACAGGCGCAATTTCCTCTTTGGCGAACTTACGGATGGTTTCCTGGACCATTTTTTGTTCTTCATTAAAATCAAAGTCCATGGCTTGCTCCTTTTTTGACTCTAAAGTTCAATATACCCTCCTCTCAAAGAAAGGCAGGCAGTCCTGCGAAAAAAGGGGACAGTCCCCTTTTTTTTATATGAGATTGCCGCGTCGCTTCGC
>JAGLWV010000145.1 GCA_023133225.1 Candidatus Aminicenantota bacterium
GCGTTATAACGATATTTTTCCCGATTTCATGTATATCGCCCTTTACCGTCGCCATGATAATTTTGGCAGACTTCTTATCCAAGTCTGAGCCCTCTTCCTTTAGTCTTGGCTCAAGAACCTTTAAGATCTCAACCATAGCATCGGAGGCGAACATCATTTCCGGCAAAAATATTTCAAATTTTTCAAACGCCTCTCCAATCTCTTTTATGGCTTGGATAAGGAAATCAGCGATTTCTGCCGCAGGTATTCCCTCCGATAATATTTTTTCTGTCAATTCAAGCGAAGACCCAATATCTCCTGACTTCATTGCATGGATCAAATTTTCTTTTTCTGTCATGCATATCTCCTTCATTTTCTTCTTTGTTTATTTACCGCAATCTACACTATACGAAACTGGTTCAAACCTCTGAATACGTTTATGTCCAATACAAAGCCCTTTACAAAATGTTACCCAACTTCATTTGAGTTTAATTCAACCCGTTCTCCTGGTGATGTTTTAATTTTCAGGATTTCACCTTTTTCCAAAACTTCACCCCCGGTTATTTCAAATTCTTTCTGAACAAATGGATTTTTTAATTGGATAATTCCCCCTTTTTCGGCAAGGATTTTAATCCCGACAACTTTCCCCGATTTTTTTTCAGCGTCGAGCACGAATGCACCAACCGCCCGTAAGCCGTAAAAACTCACATCCTCCCAACTTGCGGGTATTGCCGGGAAAATCCGGACCACGCCAGAGTGGCTTTGCAGAAGCATTTCCTGGATTCCTGAAGCAAATGCAAAATTCCCTTCCAGAGTAAACGGCCGGTATTTAAACCTGGAATACCCCCGGTTGTGCTGTTCCCCATTTACATGAAAACTATTGGGTAAACAGAAATTTTCGGCAAACACACGTAAAATTTCAGCAGCCTTATCACCCTTAAATGCTCGTGCATACAAATTTCCCAACCAGCTAAATGAGTATCCCACCCACAAGTCGGAGCCGAATTTTTCGAGGTCTTTGAGGGTGGCTTCAATTATACCCTGCTCTTTTTCACCGTTGCTCCAGTCAATAATACCCAGAGGATGCCAGCCCAGTAAGTGTGAAAAATGGCGGTGTGACACTTCATATGGATAATCGGGAGCAAAAGCCAATCCATTGTTTTTGCCTGCCAGCGCCAGTTGAGGCCATTCATCCAAAATAGAGGACCATTTTTCAGCTTCGTCTTGTTTACCCAATTCCGTTGCCATTTCGGCCGCTTTTTCGAACGTAAACCGGATAAGGGCTAAATCGAAATTGGTGGTTTCGCTAAACCAGGCATCGATCCGGTTATTATTAATTTCGGGACTTGAACTAATAGGAAGCTTACGCAGCCCGTTTTCATTTTTTATTGAAATTTCATCCAGGTAAATGGCCACATCCTTAACCCAGGGGTAGGCTTTTTCCTGTAAAAAAATGAGATCTTTCGAATATATCCAATGAAGGTAGAAATGCTGCCCCAGCCACGCCGAAACTGTAGGCCCGAACGAATACTGAATCCAGCCTCCCATGGGTTCTCCTGTAAGTGTGGTCACGCCAGGCACGTTCATTCCGTTGGTTCCAAAATAGTTTCGGGTGTATCTTTTAAATGTTTTGCGGTTTTCCCAAAGCCAGTTTAAAAAACCCTCTTCCAGATCGAGATGGTTACCCGAATATGCAGGCCAATAACTCAGTTGTGTGTTTAAATCGTGATGAAAATCTCCTTTCCATGGAGGAAGTTTACCATGATCAGCGGTCCATACCGCCTGCAGCGAAATGGGAGGAGTATTGGCCCTTGCTGCAGAACCAAATTTATACTGTTCCATATACCACTGGTTTTCCAAAATTGAATCCGGTAAGGAAACTGCTGATTTTGCCCAGAAATTATTCCACCATGTTCTATGTGATTCCAAACTTTTATTAAATCCCTTTTTCAGGCTTTTATTGACAACGTGCTCAGCTCTTTTGCCTGTTTTGTTTTCAGAAAAAGTAGATGAAATGTTCCAGCAGCCTTGAATGCCATCTTTGCCGGAATTTTTCCATGCCACGGCAACTTCATATTCAAAGCCACCCCACCCCTTCTGCCGGTAAAGCATTTTATTTCTATCCTTTACGGTTTCGCCCTGCGTGTATCCAAGTCGCTGCAAATCTTGACCGGTAAGTGAATCCTCCTGTTTACTTTTATCTTTCTTCTGATATTCCGGCGGGATCAGGTTGGGAATAAAACCTTCCGAAACATTTTTAAAAAAGAACCAACCGGCAGGAGAATCGGCCTGAACAAAAGTCTCAAGTATTGCTCCACTATCCCATTCAACTCTACAAATCGCCTCTTCAGTTTTTAACTGAACATTTTTCACCGCTCCCAAACTTGCGATGTCGAATTCAAGAGCTGCCCCGGGAATTTTTGACGGGCCTGGTAATTGGTTATAGGGAACATCAAACAACTGCTGCACAGGTGTGTAGTCTCCCTTTAAAACCTGCTCGTAAACCCACCTGTAGCTAAATACCGGTTTATTAAAACTTTCTATTGGCCGCAAATCCCACAAATCGGAACGATCAAGTGAAAAACGCAAATTGCCGTTCTTTTGCCAGACAAGCACACCCAACTCCCCGTTACCCAGTGGAATGGCTTCGTCCCAAGTCTGTGCCAATGCCGAGAATTGAAGGCCATGTCCGGCAGCCATATTTTTTAATGGCTTGTTTTTCTCATAAGTACATGAAAGAAGAATAAAAACCAGAAATATAGCGCCTCCAGCGGCCGATATCTTAAGAAAATCCCTGCAATTAAAAGTTGTTTTCATCTCTTCCCCTTATATTGAGTTTTATTAAAGGAAAACTCGCACTTTGCCAAATGAACACAGCCACATCCTTCTTCATTTATAAAATTTGTTTTCATGTTGTTCAGCGATTCGTTTAAGTTTTGAAGCAATCTGTGGATATTTGTCGATAACATTCACTTGCTCGTACGGATCATTTTTCATATCAAATAGAGACAATTCGATTCGATCCTGCTTGTATTTACCGGCCGCCCCATCATTGCTGGCTTCAACCAGAGTTCTGTAGCTATGCGGTATGTGCAGTTTCCAATTTCCATCCCCGCTGATAACGCCTTCAAAATTATTATTATTCGAAAACGCATAATACTCGTGAGGATTCTTTGCGCCCATTTTGTCTGTAATGATATTCAAAACATTTTTGCCGTCTATTTCATTATCAGGCAGTTTAGCTCCTGCTAAATGACATAGAGTCGGCAGGATATCGATTGAACAAAATGCCTTTTCGGATATCGTGTTCGGTTTAATCCGCTCCGGATGCTTTATGATACAAGCGGAGCGAGTTCCTCCGTCGAAGGTCGTACCTTTTGCCTCTCTGAACGGAGTTTTGCCCGCATGATTGCCATAGCTGATCCACGGCCCGTTATCGGAACTGAATATCACAACCGTATTATCTTCCAATCCATTGGTCTTGAGAGTTTCAACGATCCGGCCGACCGACCAGTCTATTTCCATCATCACATCAGCGTATAGACCAAATCCTGATCTTCCTTTGAATTTGTCGCTGCAAAAGAGTGGAACATGCGGCATAGAATGCGGGACATAGAGAAAGAAAGGTTCGTTTTTATTTCTGTTGATAAAATCCACCGCGCGTTCCGTGTACCATGTTGTGAGCATGGCCTGCTCTTTTTCTGTAACCTCTTCGATAATGATTTTTCCGTTTTCCCAATACTGCAGAGGCCACTGCCCCCAGTACTCCGGGCTTTCTGGATGGTATTTCCACATATCGTTTGAATACATTAGTCCACAGGATTCATTAAATCCTCTTGCAGACGGACGAGTATCCGGTTGATCTCCAATATGCCATTTGCCGAATACAGCGGTATTATATCCACGAATCTCTAACACTTCACCTATGGTTGCGAATTTGGGATCAAGTCCTCTGGCGCCTGGACCGTGCGCGCCAAAAACCTTAGTCCGCCCGGGATAACATCCGGTCAATAGTGAGGCACGAGAGGCAGAACACACTGCCTGAGGTACATAAAAATTACCAAATCTGCATCCTTCCCGGGCTAATTGGAGTACATTGGGTGTAGGATAACCGGGGTTACCGAAAGGCTTGAAGTCAGCCCAGCCGGAATCATCGAGAAATATAATGACAAAATTAGGTGGATTTCCGTTTTGTGATAATTTCGTACATGCAAGCCCATACGATAATGAGAACGCAGCGATTGTTTTAAAAAAATCCCTTCTTGTCTGTTTTGATTCCATAAATAAAACCTACTACCCACTGATATCCTAAAAGAAACATATCACACTCAAAACAGCATAATCAATTGTCAAGAAATAGAGAAAATGAGCCTTTCTTCGTGAGCAAGAATTTGATACGATCCTTTTTCGAAGCCTGGAGCAAGATTTGCGTAGTAAAGGTCATGTTTATTTGGGGGATAATATGAGCGATTTAATGAAACGAAGAACATTTTTAAAAAGGATCGGACAGGCTACAACAATGGTTTCTCTTCCCCTATTTATATCGGGCTGTAAAACTAAAATAAATCAACGTCCGAATATCCTCTGGATTGCAGTGGAAGACATTTCACCCCTGATGAGTTGTTATGGATATGATGTAAATCCGACGCCGAATTTGGACCGATTGGCTAAAAACGGCCTTCGTTTTGCAAATACTTTTATGCCAGCGCCAGTCTGTTCTCCATGTCGCTCAGCTTTAATAACCGGTATGATGCCAACCACGATTGGCATTCATAATCATCACAGCTCTCGTTCTGAGGAAACGGCAATACATCTGTTTGATTATATCAAAACTTTGCCGGAGTTATTTAGAGAAGCAGGTTATTTCACATTTAACCACGGAAAAGACGACTACAATTTCTGGTATGACCGGGAAAATCTTTATTCGGGGGAATATACAACGCATAAACTTTACGGCAAGTCAGGCAAATCTATTGACTGGAACGCTCGTAAACCGGGACAACCTTTCTTTGGTCAGATTCAGCTTCGTGGCGGCAAACATATATACAATAAAAACTTCAAAAATAATGTAAGAAATCCAATTGACAGAAATTCCTATGACCTGCCACTTTATTACCCCGAGCATCCAATGATTCGAGAAGACTGGGGCCAACATCTCGA
>JAGLWV010000146.1 GCA_023133225.1 Candidatus Aminicenantota bacterium
GAAAAGGTTATTGATGAAAAAAGGTCTGTTGAAGTTTTCTCTTCTTTTGATCACCTGGATGCTTGTCATAAGCGTTTCTTATGCTGCTAAGATCACTCAGAAAAACGGCAGAGTGATCGAAGGGGAAATAATCTCTTTTGATAAATCTTCGGTGAGCGTAAAGGATCCCGTGTTTGGCATAATTAAGATACCGAGAGAGAGAATCCTTAAGATCGTACCGCCTCTGAAGGAGAAGGAAGTAAAGAAAGAAAGAATTGAGCCAGGGATTAAAAAACAAGAAGATCGTTACATTGTAGACTTCACGATAAGAGAAAAAAAGCTGATAAGCATCTGCCTCAGCGGAGGAATGAATAATATTACCGGCAGGGATTTAAATGGAGTGATCAGAGACTATAAGCAGTTAATTACAGATTATAATGATTATTACGGCACTGATAATAGTGCCGATTGGAAGGAATTGAGCTGGATACTAAATTTTAAAGGAGAATTACTCTATAATCTATCTCCTCATTTTAGCATAGGCCTGGGCTTTGAATATTTGACCAAAAAAAATAAAGGAGCCATTACTTTAAGCGAAGATTACAGTGACACCATTTATGAAGGCGGGTATTATTACACTTATTCCCTTATAGATAATTATTCAGAGGAACCTTCGTATAAATTGGCTGCCATCCCTGTCACTTTAAATATTTATTATTTCATGCCTATTCACAAAAAAGTGGAAGCTTTTTTCGTAGGAGGGATTGGTTATTACTTCGGCACACTTACATATGATAATCCCTACAAATCTGACACCGATTATAAAGAAGATTATTACAGTACTGCTGATGACACTTATTTGTTTAACTGGGTCGAGGATGATTCATATGAAGGGACCGGTACTTTTAAAGCCACATGCAATACAATAGGATTTCATGGAGGGATTGGTGTCGATATCAAGCTTTCCTCAAATATTTCGCTGGTTGCTGAAGGCATCTACAGATATGTCCAGTTTAAAGACTGGAATGGAAGCTGGAGCGATAATTGGACCTGGGATGAAAGATGGGGATGGTCGGATGTGGATTATAATGAAGACAGCGGGAGTGTCAGTGAATCATGGAGCGGGAAAATTTGGTATTATGAGGAATATGAGAATTCCGATATAGGAAAATGGTATCAGAAAATGTCTTTACCTGAACGAGACCCCAGGGCTCTAGAAGGGGAGATAAAAAATGTACGTCAGGCTGAGATCAATCTCAATGGTTTTTCTTTAAGAATAGGAATAAAATTCAGTTTTTGATGATTTTTCTAAATAATTCAGCCTAATAAAATTAAGGTTTTAGTTCATTTACTATTTTTCTTACAACCTTAGTGTCTATTTTATGAAGCTTTTTGGTAAATCCCGACAGTAAACACATATCACAGATGGAATTGACCACCCGGGGAACGCCTTGCGAGCTTCTCCAGATTTCATTATATGCATCGTTCGTAAATATTCTTTTCTCGGTTCCTGCTATTTTTAATCTATGGACTACATACTTTTTTGTATCATCCAAACTCAAGGGATTCAGATGGAAGCGTATGGCTAACCTTTGTTTCAATTGTTTAAGTTCATCGATTTTTTCCCGCAACTCTGGCTGTCCTATAAGGATAAGAGTTAGCAAAAATCTATCATTTAGCTGAAAATTTAAAAGCAGCCTTAACTCTTCGAATGTTGTAAGATCCTGGATAGCTTGGGCTTCATCTATAATGATGACCGTGTCCTTCTCTTTTCTCATATTCTCATAGAGGCGTTCGTTGAGGTCCTTCAACAATTGTGGCTTGGTCGGGTTATCGGAAGAGTTTATGCCCAATTGAAAACAAATTTCCTGTAAAAGAGCAACCGGGCTTAATAACGGATTGGTAATCAGGGCAATTTCATACAGGT
>JAGLWV010000147.1 GCA_023133225.1 Candidatus Aminicenantota bacterium
TCATGGGCTGCGGCCTCGCCGCTGCAGCAATCTCGACTCGTGAATAATCCAGCTTGCCTAAATTATTCAGGGGGAATTCAGGTTGATGCCGTTTTTTGTCAAACTGAATTCATTTGTGCTGTGATTTTGGACGTTCACCCGTCATCGGTTATGAAATAAACCTCTAACCTTTTTGGGTGAGGAAATGAACCTAAAATTCACCTTTCATATCCCCTCTACGGATGATTGACAGTATAAGAATTCTCTGCAACCATATGAAACTTGACATAATGAAAAAAACCTGGGAGAGACAGAGAAAATCCGCAGGTTTAGACCGTCATATTTCCGTGAATTATTAAAAGGCTGCATGAGAGAAAATGAAGGCGAATGAGTTGACAAAGATTGTCATATTGATTATGTTATGCGGGCTGATTTTGCACGCTGGATAAGGAGACAAAATGGCATCAAATCTTGGCGAACTTCTTTTGCGTGAAAAGCTCATAACAGCAGAACAATTAAAGGATGCCCTTGGTTATGAGAGAAAGAATAAAGTCTCAACCAGCAGCGCGCTAGTAGCTCTGGGATACATCTCGGAAGAAGAGATGGCCCAGGCTTTAAGCCGCCAAATGGGATATCCTTACATTGATCTCAGTCAATTCGAAGTCTATCCGGATGTTATCAACCTCATTCCAGCAGATATTGCCAAAAAGAACATGATTATGCCCATTCATCGTATTCGATCTTTTTTGACAATGGCTATGGTCGATCCAACAGACCTGGATATTATTGAAAATGTTAGGTTTCGCACTAGCTTGAGCATCCAGCCAGTTATCGCTTCTGAATCGGGTATCACGGATGCTATAAACAAATATTACGGGAGCTCCGATGCATTAAAAGTTAAAGAGATAATCAATGAGATCGAGCAGGCTGAAGATGGATCGGTCAATGTCATCGAGGAACAAGAGGAAGAGTACAGTATTGAAGAATTGGTTCACTCTACAGAAGAAGCTCCTGTTATTACCCTTGTAAATACAATATTCGTGGACGCCGTAAAGAAAGGAGCGAGTGACGTCCATTTTGAAGCGTACGAGAAATCCTTCCGGGTGAGATACCGAATCGACGGCATTCTTCATGAAATGATGGATCTTGCTATGAAGTTCAAAAATCCCGTGATTTCCCGCGTGAAAATCCTTTCCAACTTGGATATAGCAGAAAAAAGATTACCACAGGATGGAAGGTTAAAAATGAGGGTAAAGCTGGGGGAAGACCAGCGTAAAGAAGTTGACATGCGAATATCCAGCGTACCAACCATTTTTGGGGAGAAGATAGTTTCCCGTATCCTTGACCGGGAGAATTTGCAGCTGGATCTTTCGAAATTAGGATTTGAGAAACAAACCCTTGATATTTTCCAGGAAGCCATCAAAAGGCCATGGGGAATTATTCTGGTCACAGGGCCTACCGGGAGCGGAAAGACAAATACTCTTTACTCAGCTATTTCCAACTTGAATTCCCAGGAAAAGAATATCATGACGGCTGAAGATCCTGTGGAGTTTTATATGGCTGGAATTAATCAGGTCCATATAAGAGAAGAAATTGGCTTGAACTTTTCATCTGCTCTCAGGTCTTTTTTAAGGCAGGACCCTGATATCATGCTTATCGGGGAGATGAGAGATTACGAAACTGTAGACATTGCCATTAAAGCCGCATTGACCGGGCATCTTGTTTTTTCCACTGTTCACACCAATGATGCAGCAAGTACAATTGTCAGGTTGATAAACATGAATGTTGAGCCTTTTTTAATCGCGGATTCTCTCGCTTTAGTCGTAGCCCAAAGGCTGATCAGGCGCCTGTGTAAAAAATGCAAAGAGGAACAAAAACTTTCCCCTGAAGCTCTTGTTGATATAGGCTTTTCTCCAGAAGAAGCGAAGGAAGTAAAAGTCTTCAAAGCCGTCGGCTGCGGTAGGTGTAATGATACAGGTTATAAAGGCAGGGTTGGGCTTTTTGAGGTTATGGAAATAGAAGATGAAATGAAAACCCTCATTTTGTCAAAAGCTCTGCCAGCAGAGATAAAAAAGATAGCTATGAAAAAGGGAATGCTTTCCCTGCGTGGAAGCGGATTGTGCAAGATAAAGGAGGGGGTTACTACTATTGAGGAAGTTTTGAGAGAGACCATAAGAGATTCGGAGGTAGAAGTATGATAAAGACAGCCCAGGAATTGCTGAAGATCACCTGCGAAAGAAACGCGAGCGACTTGCATATAACAACCAGCATTCCCCCAAGGATCAGAGTCAATGGTAAACTTGTTTCAATCGACCATCCGATTTTAACGGCTTCTGACACCAAGAGTCTGATTTACACGTTATTAACAGACAGGCAGAAAAAAATGTTTGAGGATAAGCTAGAGCTTGACTTCTCTTTCGGTATTAAAGAACTAGGACGTTTCCGGGGGAATGTCTATATGCAGAGAGGTTCTGTAGCGGGGGCTTTCCGGAGATTTTCTTCAGCAGAGTTCTCGTTTACAAAACTGGGCATTCCTCCAAGAGTTGGCCAGATCTGCTTTGCGCCCCGGGGATTAATCCTGGTGACCGGGCCAACAGGTTGTGGTAAATCAACAACTCTGGCCTGTATGATTGACCATATCAATAAGGAAAGAAGTGTCCATATCGTAACCATAGAAGATCCTATTGAATATTTTTTCCCTTCAAAAAAAGCCATGATCAACCAGAGAGAGCTGCATGTTGACACATTGTCTTACCCCAATGCACTACGCTCGGTTTTAAGAGAGGACCCGGATGTGGTCTTAGTCGGGGAAATGAGAGATTTGGCGACCGTAGAAGCCGTCTTGCATGTTGCCGAGACCGGCCATCTCACTTTCTCTACGCTTCATACCAATTCTGCCGCTGAGACGATTTCAAGGATTGTCGATATTTTCCCTTCCCAGTATCAGGATCAGGTAAGGATAACGCTTTCCCTGTGTTTGGAGGCGGTGTTGACTCAAGCTCTGCTGCCTAGATTGGATGGAAGAGGAAGAGTTCTGGCCATGGAGATACTCATCCCTAATGCAGCGATCAGGAACCTCATAAGAGAGAATAAACTCCACCAGATATACTCGGCCATGCAGACGGGCCAGGAAAAATTCGGGATGAATACCTTTAATCAATCTTTGTCTAACCTTTATTTTAGACATATCATTAGTTTTGAGACTGCCATGATTGTCTCTTATAACCAAGAAGAATTGGCAGAGATAATTCAAGCAAAGGAGGGTTATAGGGCTGCCTCGCCTGCCCGCTCTCCGGATAGAATGAGAAGATAAAGGGAGAAAAAAATGGCTATTTTTATTTGGAAAGGAAAAAATCGATACGGTGATGCTGTGGGAGGAGAGCGTGTAGCTAAATCTCCGTCCGAGTTGATGAGAGCACTCCAGAGAGAACAAATAACTGTTTTTAATGTCAAAAAGAAACCTGCAGAGCTAAAACTTGCCTTTCTTGAAAGACAAAAAGTTCCGGTCAAGGATTTATCGGTCTACAGCCGGCAGCTTTCTGTGTTGATAGATGCGGATCTTCCTTTGATTCAAAGCTTGACGATGCTGGCTGAGCAGACAACGAACAAGTATTTTAAAAAGGTGATCAACAGTGTCAAGAAAGATGTGGAAAGTGGTTCTACTCTACATCAGGCTAAGAAGAAATTTCCCAAGGTCTTTGATAACCTCTACTGCAATCTTGTAGGCTCTGGAGAGGAGAGCGGTTCACTGGATGTCATGTTGAGGCGTTTAGCCGAATATCAGGAAAAAGTTGTCAAGTTAAGGGCCCAGGTCAAGCAGGCCATGATGTATCCTGTGGCCATACTTTCTTTTTCTCTTGTTGTCGTGATTTTCATGATGTGGAAAATCGTTCCGATCTTTGCCGGTATTTTTTCTGAGCTGGGGGCAGATTTACCGCTTCTGACAAAAATTGTGATGATTTTCAGCAATTTTGTCCAGAGCTATATTCTGTTCATTGTTCTCGGATTTGTGGGTTTTATCTTTTTTTTCAGGTATTTTAAGCAAACAAAAGGGGGAAGAAGGATGATTGACGGCGCATTGCTTAAAATGCCTCTGTTTGGATCGATGGTTCAGAAGGTTGCTCTGTCTCGCATCACCCGCACTTTAGCCACACTCCTTACCGGAGGTGTGCCCATGCTGGAGAGCCTTAAAATAACCTCTTCAACTGCTGGAAATGTTGTAATAGAAACCCGTCTTATGAATTCTCGAACCAAGGTCTCAGAGGGTTCAAGCTTAACAGACGCTTTAAAAGAACAGGGGCATTTGCCTTATATGTTCTATCAGATGGTAGGGGTAGGTGAAGCCACAGGAAATCTGGATTCGATGTTGACGAAGCTGGCCGATTTTTATGATCAAGAAGTTGAAACCACGGTCGGCGCCCTTCTTTCCGTGTTAGAACCGATTCTTCTTATCTTTGTCGGAATGTTGGTTGGAGGGATCGTTATTTCTATGTACCTTCCAGTCTTCAATCTTATTCAGCAGTTTTAAAGAAGAGCAAGATTAAGAAGAAAAGAGTTCTCAATCGATTTGAGAGAAAAAAAGTAAGATGAACGCTCAACATGTATGAGAGTCAGAAAAAAGAAGACATAGCCTCAAGAAGAAGATATATCTTATGGCTTATATTCCTGCGTCTGGTCATTGTCACTTCTCTTGTGGTTTCAGCATTCATCATCCAGTCCATTACACCAGTCTTTCTTCCGCTTAGTCCTTTTTATTATTTAATCCTCTTTTTCTATCTTCTCTCTTTAATCTATTTCATTTTATATCTCTGGGGAAAATATTACTCAGCGCAGGTCTACTTTCAGATTTTCCTTGACCTCATCCTGATAACGGCTCTTGTCTACATTTCCGGTGGATTAAAAGGGTCCTTTTACTTCCTTTATATATTCGAAATAATTGCAGCAAGTATCGTTCTCTCAAAACGCGCTACCTATGTGACTGCATCACTTTCATCAATCTTTTTTGGTCTGCTGGTAGAATTGATGTATTTTGGGCGTATCCCTTATTTTGGTCCTGAGAAAAGCATGGAAATATCTCTAGGTCTTGTAACGAACAATATTTTTATTGCCTGGAGTGCCTTTTACCTTGTAGCCTTTTTAATGAATTATCTGACCGGCAGTTTGCAAAGAACAAAGGACCAACTGCGACTGGCCCAAAAAGAGCTTGAAGTTAAGGACCGGCTGGCAGTCGCAGGAGAAGTCTCGGCTCAGCTCGCTCATGAAGTCAGGAATCCCCTGGCGGCCATCTCAGGCTCCGTTCAGGTTCTTAAAGATGAACTGTACTTGACCGGTGAACAGAAAAAATTGATGACTATCATAGTCAATGAATCGAGGAGAGTTTCTCTTTCTATCGAGCAATTCCTGAACTTAGCTTCCCCCACCCCGAATGTGTTTTCCTCGATCAATCTGTCGGCTGTCTTAAAGGAGACCCTGATGCTGCTTCAAGGAGGCGGTGAGCTTAACGGCAATTTACAGGTAAAAGGAAACTTTAAATCGAAAAATGTTTATTACTTCGGAAACAACAATCAATTCAAACAGCTCTTCTGGAATCTCATTAAAAATGCTGTCAAAGCCATGCACAAAGGTGGGGAATTGACCATAGATTTCAAACAGGAGAAAAAGGATGAGATCCAATTAAAGATCTCAGATACAGGAATAGGCATGACAAAAGAGGAAGAAGAAAAAATTTTTGATCCTTTTTATTCAGGTTTCAAGAACGGCAGAGGACTCGGGCTTTCGGTTGTCAGGCGAATTGTGGACACCTATAAAGGGCATATTAAAGTTGACTCTGAGCCAGATAAAGGGACAGAAATTACAATCACCCTGCCCAGAGTGGAGCGTGAGAAACTGGGTATGAAATAAAAAGAGGAGAAAGAAGATAGCGGAAAAAATACTCATCATAGACGACGAGAAGAGCATTCTCGATCTTCTCTCCGTAGTCTTTAAAAAGAAAGGGTATGGTGTAGAGACCTGCCTCTCTGCTCCTCAAGCTCTTGAATCGATCGATAGCAAGGACATTGACCTTATTCTCACCGATATAAAACTTCCTCAGCGCAGCGGCATGGAGATTTTACGGCATGTTAAAAAAGAAAGACCAGACATCCCGGTCGTCATGATGACAGCCTACGGGACGATCAATCAGGCTGTAGAAGCTTTAAAAGAGGGAGCGCTTGATTATGTCGTTAAACCTTTTAATGTGGATGAATTAAAAATCATCGTTGCCCAAGGCCTGGAAAAGAAAAGACTTAAACAGGAAAACATCCACCTGAAGAAAGCACTTAGAGAGAAGTACAGCTTCAAAAATATAGTGGGAAAGAGCAATAAGATGAGGGAGATATTCAGCTTGGTTGAGAAGGTCGCAGACATAGATTCTACTGTTCTCATCACAGGAGAAAGCGGAACAGGAAAAGAGATGGCTGCACGGGCTATTCACTCTCTCAGCCGCCGTCATGAGAAGCGGTTTGTTTCAATAAACTGTGGAGCCGTGCCTGAGGGCCTGATAGAGAGCGAGCTTTTTGGGCACATGAAAGGATCTTTCACAGGGGCTTTGGCTAATAAAGCAGGTATGTTCGAAGTTGCTGAGGGAGGCACAATATTTTTAGATGAGATAGGAGAGATGCCTCCTGCGAGTCAGGTGAAGCTCCTCCGCACTCTCCAGGATAAGAGAGTAAGAAGAGTCGGTGGGACGGAAGAGATTACTGTGGATGCCCGGATTATCGCTGCGTCTAACCAGGATTTGAATAAAGGAATAGAAGAGGGGAAATTCCGCGAAGATCTTTTTTACAGGCTTAATGTCATTTCTTTTGAAATGCCTCCCTTAAGGAAAAAGAAAGAGGATATGCCGCTTCTTGTTTCTCATTTTCTCAAAAAATACTGCGATAAAATGGGAAGAAAGATCAAGAGGATCGCTCCTGAGGTTATAAATATATTTGAATCTTACTCCTGGCCTGGAAATGTCAGAGAGCTGGAAAACATAATAGAACGAATCGTCGCTATCGAAGAAAGAGGGATCATTACAAAAGAAAGCCTGCCTGAAGGGCTTTTTTCTTCCAGAAAAAAGCATGAAACGGATTATCTCTTTGAGCCGGGCTTCAACCTGAGCTCCCATCTGGATGAGATTTCAAAAAATTATATCCAACATGCCCGCAAGGCTGCAGGAGGCAATCTCAAGGAAACAGCTTCTCTCCTTGGAATCAGCTACCGCACCCTGAGATACCTTGTAGACAAATACAGCTTAAAATCTTCCTGAAAAAGGGGGGAAGGTTCAAGCATACGGGGGGAAAGGATTTTTTATGAATGCCAATTATTGTCATGATAAAGTCGTAAAATGTCATTTTTAAGGAAAAATTAGGATGGGTCAATGTTAATTTCTTTATTATCTATAAGTTAGAAATCTATGATTTGGCACGAAACTTGCTATATATAGGGTGTAAAACAATTTTAACGTGATGTTTCCTGTTGGATCAAAAATAAACCTACAGGAAAAAGGAGGTTTTTATTATGTTAAAAAAAGGTAAAGGTTTTACGCTGATTGAGTTACTTATTGTTGTCGCTATCATCGGAATTCTTGCTGCACTACTCATTCCTAATGCGATCACTGCCATCCAGAAAGCCAAGCAGACAAGCACAATGAAGGATATCACGGTCATCTCCACGTCTATTGCAGACTATATCACAGACAACGGTGTGGCTCCCACTTCAGCCGGTACATATGCTGCTTCTGATGCTTTCTATACTGGACTTTCTCCCTTCTACATCAAAGTTATGCCGCTTACTGACCAGTGGGGCACTAATTTCTATGTCTATTGTGGAGCTGCTGCAACTGGACAATGGGGAATTGTTGGTGCTCAAGCTGATGATTTTGTGGTTGCTTCCTACGGAAGGGATCAAACACTGGAAAGTTTTTCCTTCGTTCCCACTTCACCTGAAGCCGGACTCTTTGTGGTTTCTGCGATGGCCCATTTCAACTATGATTTGGTCATGTGGAATGGATCCTGGATTCGCGGTCGGAGAACGTCTGCTGCAGCAGGTACATAATCCTCATTCGAAAGGGATTTCTCAACAGCAATTTTTCAGACCTGAAAAGGGCGGCTCATCAGATGATTGATGGCCGCCTTTTTTTTTGGTAGAATCGAAGGACAATTAAGGATTAAGGGATAAGGATTAAGGATTAAGGATTAAAGGCGGATGAGATGTTAAAAAAAGAAAGAGGCTTTACGCTGATTGAGTTACTTATTGTTGTTGCTATCATCGGTTTTCTTTCTGCTCTGCTTATTCCTAATGCTATCACTGCCATCCAGAAAGCTAAGCAGACAAGCACAATGAAGGATATCAAGGTCATTTCCACGGCTATTGCAGACTATGTGACAGACAACGGTTCGGCTCCTGCTCAAGACGGCACATATGATACCAGTTCTGCTTTTTATAATGCACTTTCTTCCTTCTACGTCAAAGTTATCCCGCTTACCGACAAGTGGGGCAATAGATACTATGCCTATTGTGGTTCTGCCGCTGATGGAAATTATGGGGTCACTGGTGCTGGTGCAGATGATTTCTTAGTTGCTTCCTATGGAAGAGATAAAACACTGGAATCTTTTAGTTTCGCTGCCTCTGCACCTGAAGCGGGATTCTTTTCGGTTTCTGCAATGGTCCATTTCGACTATGATCTGGTTATGTGGAATGGATCCTGGATTCGCAGTCGGAGAACGGCTGCAGCAGCAGGTACATAAAGCTAACTCGAAAGGATTTCTCAACGGCAATTTTTCAGACCTGAAGAGGGCGGACCATCAGATGTTTGATGACCGCCCTTTTTTTTCATATTTACTCTCCTCTCCCGTCTCTTTCTTTTTTTCTGAAGATATATGGTATAATTCCACGAGCAGAAAATGCGAACACTTATTCTTTTGATCTTTATCGTTATTTGTGCAATTCTTTTTATCCCCATTATTTTTCTTTGCTACGTATTGAGGTGTTCTCAACCGCTTTTCTTGATCTCAAAATGGATTATACGCATGGCCCGGGTTATACTGGGCATACGCTTTGAGGTTTCAGGAATCGAGAGAATAGAAAAGAGAAAAGCTTATATCTTTATGTCTAACCACCTGAGCATCATCGACGGACCTTTGCTTTTCATGCTCATTCCCCAATCTATAAGAGTTATTCTAAAAAAAGAAGCTTTCAGGATACCGATTATTGCTCAGGCGATGAGACAGGCAGGACTTATCCCTGTAGATAGGAAACGATTAAAAGGAGGGAAAGCGAGCATAGATCGTGCCTCAAGAATGATAAGGGAGAAAGGCTTTTCCTTCCTTATTTTTCCTGAAGGAACCAGGAGCCGGGATGGAGAGCTGCAGCCATTCAAACGAGGAGGGGTTTTCCTGGCGCTCAACAGCCAGGTTGACATCTTTCCAGTGACAATAAAGGGAACCTATGAAATGATGCCGAAGGGAAGTTTTTTTATAAAAAAAGGAAAAGTCAGAGTGGTCTTTCATCCACCTGTTTCTGTTGAGGGATTCGACCGCCAAAACCTCTCTCTGCTTGTGGATAAAGTCAGGGATATCATAAAAGCAGGGTTAGATGAATGATCCAGAAAGCAGATTCAGGGTTCCGAGTACAAAGCTCTAATGATTTTTCGATCTGTTTAAGATTTAGATATTTTGATTTGGAAAATTTATACCTTGGGAGAAGAGAATGAATTATCAGAATATTATTGAAGAATTGACCAGTACTCTGAGAGAATTTTTCAGCACAAGAGCTCATCTTTTTGAGAAAGCCGTGGACCGGACATGTGAATGTCTGGAAAAAGGCCATAAAATTCTTATTTTCGGCAATGGCGGGAGTGCTGCCCAGGCTCAGCATTTTTCTGCAGAGCTTATCAATAAATTTTTAAAGGTAAGGTCTCCCTTTCGGGCGATAGCCTTAACCACTGATACTTCTACCCTGACTTCCATTGGCAATGATTCATCTTTTGATTTTGTTTTTAGCCGGCAGATAGAAGCCCTTGGTGACAGAGGAGATGTGGCCATCGCACTCTCCACAAGCGGAAACTCATCCAATGTGATTGAGGCCGTGAACGCTGCAAAAAAGAAGGGCCTGATCACAATCGCCCTTACAGGTAGTGGAGGAGGGAAGATGGGCTCTCTTCCCGATCATCTGCTTGATGTGCCTTCAGAAAGCACTCCCAGGATACAGGAGGTTCACATTCTCCTCCTTCATCTTTTAGCCGGAGAGATAGAGGGAAGGTTAGCGTGAGCACTTTCTCCCCGGAGACAGGCAGGAACGGCCTGCTCTGAAGTCAGCTCCTGGGAAAAAGCTCATTATAGTATTTTTCAGCCCTGTCCCTTATTACGGGATAGGAAATGCTTCCGGTTACCTGAAAAATTTGAACCGGATGATATGGAAGATGGCGGCTATTCCGTCCTTCCAGCCGATTTTCTTTCCTTCGCTGTAATCCCTTCCTGAATAAGAGATGGGGACTTCATAGATTCTGCATTTGAGTTTGGCTAACTTGGTTGTAATCTCAGGCTCAAAGCCGAATTTTTTTGATTTGATTGTGATTTTATTGAGGATTTCTCCTTTGAAGGCTTTGTAGCAGGTTTCCATGTCCGTGAGGTTCAGGTTGGACAATATGTTGGAGAAGGTCGTCAGGAGTCTGTTCCCAATGTAGTGCCAGAAAAAAAGGACCCGGTGAGGGCCTCCAAGAAATCGGGAACCGTAGACTGCATCTGCCCGGCCATCAAGGATCGGCTCAAGGAGTATGGGATATTCCCGGGGATCGTATTCTAAATCAGCATCCTGAATCAGTATGATGTCGCCTTCGGCTTTAGAGAATCCGGTCTGGAGGGCTGCTCCCTTTCCTTGATTTTTAGAGTGGAAATAGACCTTTGTATTGGGGTGATTCAATCCTTCCAGGATTTCACGGGTTCCGTCCTGGGAACAGTCATCAACTACAATAATCTCTTTCTCTAGACCTATCTCCACGTTCAGAACGCGGTGGATAATCTCTTCTATGGTATTTTTCTCGTTATAGACAGGAATGATGACAGAAAGCTTCATTGCCCTCAGCTATTTTTTCTCCACGCCCAATTTTTCTGTGAAATAGGCAATGGTTCTTGACAGTCCTTCTTCCAGTTCTATTTTTGGAGACCAGCCCAGTTTTTCTTCAGCCAAGGAGATATCAGGACATCGACGGATCGGGTCATCTGAAGGCAAAGGTTTGTGGATGATTTTGGAAGAGCTTTTTGTAAGGTGGATGATTTTTTCTGCCAGCTCAAGAATAGTGAATTCAGAGGGATTTCCTAAATTTACGGGGCCTGTAAAATCCTCTATTTCCATCAACGTGTTGAGAGCTTGAATGAGGTCAGAGACATAACAGAAAGAGCGTGTTTGGCTTCCATCTCCGTTAATAGTAAGACTTTCTCCTTTGAGGGCCTGGACAATAAAGTTGCTGACGACTCTTCCATCATGTACAGCCATCCGGGGGCCATAGGTGTTGAAAATACGGGCAATCTTGATATCAACCTTATTCTGGCGGTGATAGTCCATCATCAATGTTTCAGCCACTCTTTTCCCCTCATCATAGCAGCTTCGAAAACCTATGGGATTGACATGACCCCAGTAACCTTCCGGCTGAGGATGGACTCCTGGATCACCGTAAACTTCAGAAGTTGAGGCGAGAAGAATGCGGGCTTTTATCCTCTTGGCCAAGCCAAGTATATTGATAGTGCCCATGACGTTGGTTTTGACGGTTTTTATGGGATTGTACTGGTAGTGAATAGGCGAGGCAGGGCAGGCGAGGTGATAAATCCTATCGACCTCGACAAAAAGGGGGTGAATGATGTCATGACGGATCACTTCGAAATAATCATGGGAAAAGAGGTGCTGGATATTCTCTTTGGAGCCGGAGAAGAAATTATCCGCACAGACCACATCTGCGCCCTTGTTAAGAAGAAATTCGCTGAGATGGCTGCCCAAAAAGCCAGCTCCTCCTGTAACTAGGGTTCTTTCCATATTCTTTTCTCCTTTTTCACTACCAGATTGTATGCCCACACTTTATCTGTATGCCATGAAGAGGAGGCTCTTTTTTTTAAGAACCTCTCTCTGTGTCTGAATAATTTCTTTTATTCCTTTATCGGCTAAGCTCAGGAGGTTGCTCAGATCTCTCCTGGAGAAGAGTTTTTTCTCGGCTGTTGCCTGGACTTCTACGAGTTGTCCTTTTTCTGTTTCGATAACATTCATGTCTATTTCTGCTTTTGAGTCCTCGCTATAATCGAGATCGAGCAGGGGCTCTCCTTTAACTATGCCTACGCTGACACTGCCGACCAGGTGTTTGAGTGGCATCTGGTCGATGATTTCTTCATCCATCATCTTTTTTAAAGCAAGAGCCAGGGCAATACATCCTGCGGTTATCGATGCTGCTCTTGTCCCTCCGTCGGCCTGGATAACATCACAGTCCAGGATGATAGTCCTTTCTCCCAGCAGGCTAAGCTCCGTTACAGCACGGAGTGTGCGCCCGATGAGTCTCTGAATCTCTTGGCTGCGGCCAGAAATCCTTCCGATTATCCTATCTCTGACGTTTCTTTTTTCTGTGGAGCGGGGTAGCATGGAATATTCGGCTGTGATCCATCCAGTCCCGCTGTTTTTAAGAAAAAAAGGAACCCTGTTTTCAGTGGTGGCTGCAGCTATGATCTTTGTTTTACCCATTTCTATATAAGAAGAGCCATCGGCAAAATCCAGATGATCTGGCTTTATTTTTATAGGCCTTAGCTCATCGAAAGAACGGTTACTGGCTCTCACTTTTTATTTCCTCCTTTTCATCTGGTTTTGTTTTCCACCTGTTGTGGAACCAAAACCAATAAGCGGGATTTTTCCGTATTAGAGATTCTATAATCTTAGTGCATATTTGAGTGATTTTCAATACATCCTTGTTGTACTCTCCTTCCAGCTCGATCTTCAGAGGAGAGAGTATTTTGAGATGATAGGTAAAAGAAGTGGTTGGATAGCAAAAAACAGGGATAAGAGGCGATTGTGTCTTGAGAAAGAATGCAGCCAGAGCTGGAGTCGTAGCTGCTTTCTTGCCGAAAAAATCAACAAAGACAGCCTGGTGTCTCTGAACATTCTGATCAATAAGGAAGGCGACCATTTCTTTTGCCCGGAGAGATTGAAGGATCTGCTTTGTCGCCTGATGTTTGTATATGACTTTTGCGCCCATCTGAGTTCGGAGCTTGGAGAGCTCTTTTTCCAGAAGCTTGTTATCCAGAGACCGGGCAATCACTTTTACCACTCCGGTTTTGGATATGAAATGAGGAGCGAATTCCCAGTTTCCATAATGAGCAGAGAAAATAAGTGCTCCTTTTCCTTTTTTAAGGGCATTAAGCAAATGTTCTTCGCCTTCGATCCGAACGAGGGCTTCCTTTTTCTTCTCTCCAAGGCGAGGAAACTTTATTATTTCCATAAGGAACTCGCCGAAATGTTTGAAGGAGTTGCGGGCAATTCTTTTAAGCTCTGAGGGGGATAATTCCGTGCCAAGAGCAATGTTCAGGTTCGACAAAGCAGTCTGACGATGCCCTTTATCCAGATAGTAAAAGAATAATCCTAAAGTACGGCCTAAGAGGAGAGATAGCTTCCGGGGAAGAGCTGATAAGGAAGCCTTGACAGCTTGGAAAATCAGGAATTCCGAAAATTCTTTAAATCTCGCCATTTCAGATAATTATACCTTATTTAGGAGAAATTGTGAGAAAACAAGGTAGAATTTATCCTCCACTTCCAGGTCAATTTTTAAATAATAGGCTGGGATCTCTTTGAACATTTTGTTTTTCATAATTTTCACTGTGTCTTTCTCTGTCGTGATGACCATTTCGCCATTGATTTTTCGGAATTTTGCTATGATCTTTTCTAAAGAAGATAGAGGGTAAGAATAGTGGTCCGGAAATCTAAAGAAGAACAACGGCTCTATTCCTTGTTCTTGAAGAAACGAGAGGAATTTCTCAGGGCGGGCTATGCCGCAGAAAGCAAGCACTCTTTTACCCTTAAACATTTCAGCCGGCTCTCTCTTTTTCTCTCCACACCTGATGAATCCCTCATTTTTTACTGAATATTCAAAGATGGTTACTTCAGGAAAACCTTCCTTTTTTACTTTTTTTTGGGAAGGGTCAATCCCTTTCTTGATCAAGAGAATTTGGGCTCGTTTAAGGGAGGAGAAAGGTTCACGAAAAGCGGTTTTTTCATCAGGATCATAGAGGACAATGTCTAAATCTCTGTGGAGGCGGCGATGCTGGAATCCGTCGTCCAGCACAGCGAGCTCGAAACCCATCTTTTTGGCTTTTTGGCAGGAGAGAAGTCGGTTTTTGCCGATGAAAATCCCAGCCTGTGGTGTGTTTTGAGCTACCATAAAAGGTTCATCACCAGAGTTTCTCCAGTTGGTGAGAATGTTTTTTCCGTCAGAGAGAACACCTCCCTCCTTTTCCCATTTCCCTCTATATCCACGGGAGATCAGGGCAGGCTTAGAGCCCTGTTTGATCAGATAAGATAACAGGTTTATGACGAGCGGTGTTTTTCCCGTTCCACCGAAGGAGATATTTCCAACACTGATTACCGGTAAAGGTGCTTTTTTGGGTGTTAATAATTTACGGGCATAGAGCCAATTTTTAATTTTACACCCAGAGATGTTAAAAAATGAGATAAAAAGTAGAAGGGCCTTCATCCACTGGGAATATACACTATTCAATATCCACTTTCAAGACACCCCGCCTGAGCCATTTTTCTTTTTGACTTTCAATTTTATCTTATGATAGTTTAACGGATAGCTAGAGGGTGAGAATATTAGAGATTCCTCACTGTTTTTGAACATGAAGTTAGATATTGGCAAGAGAAAAATAGCGGTTGTTGTTCTACTGCTGGTGACAGCTTGCTTTTTCTTTTGCAGGAAAAGCTCGGAAATTAAAGGGGTTGAGCTCGAAGTGAGTTTTTCGGAGTCTCCTTTATCAGATATGTTGATTACCGATGTTCAATACAGATGGAAGACCAAGAAAAACTTCGCAGGAATAGATCAAAAGTGCCATATTTTTGTGCACTTTTGGCACAGAAACAATCTCATTTTATACGATAATCATGTCCCTGAAATTCCAATCCCTCAATGGGAGCCGGATAAAGAGTATGTTTACTCGAGAAGAATTTATATACCATCTTTCATTGATGCCTCCGATCCTGAGTTCAAAGGAGAAGAGACGATAAAGCTTTCTATCGGATTTGCCTTTCCATCAGGTAGCCCAGGAAAACCACTGAGGAAAGTTTTCGAAAGAAAAATAAAGTTTATGACTCCTCCGTCTGATACACCCGAAATAATATATGAAAATGGCTGGTATGATTTTGAGATAAACCCTGAAGATTTTCTTAAGAGGTGGAGATGGACGGGTAAAGAGGCAAGGTGTTTTATTGATAATCCGTATCGAGATGCACTCCTTGTCATAAGAGGAGGAGTTAGCTCTAAAGCGGTGAGTGGTCAAAAGGTGATCTTCAGGCTTAATGATAAGCTTTTAGACGAGTTTATACCGGAAAAAAGAAATTTTGAGAAATCATATAACATAAAAAAGGGGATGCTTGGTAAAGAAGCTAAATTTTATCTCGTTATCGCTGTAGATAAAACATTTATCCCGGCACAAGTCATTCCTGATTCTAAGGATGAGCGGGAGTTGGGAATTAAAATTTCCTTCATTTATTTTAGATAGCGAGAAAGGAATGAGTGTAATCCCCAGTTCTGAGGATTTATTGGGAGGGAGCAAAAATCTGAGTGGGTATTATTCTTTTCCGCCCTTATTCTTTATCAATTATTCTTAGTGCTGCAATCACCTTTCTTAATTCTTCCCTGGTGCTGGTTTCTTCTCCCTTAGCTACTTGAAGCTGTTGAGAGGTCCTGCTGATTTCGCTCTGGACATTCTCTCTGGCACTTAAATCATCCATGCTGTAAAATTGCTTCCATAGGGTGTTCAGCTTTCTGGACAATATGTTCACATTTCCTTTCGCCTTTTCCCATTGGTCTTCAAGCTGAATTTGAAGTGTTTTCAAGTCCTCTACTTCTTGGTCATCAGCCTGCACTTCGATAGGCTGTTCTTTTCTAGCCGGGGATTCCTCCGGGGTGCTGGTCACGCTTTGGCTCCTGATACTGCTCGTTAGGGAGAGGGTGGTAGTAAGGGCCGCCCCTCTTTTGATATTTTTCAGCTCAGCTTTGGTGACAATTTTTCCTCTTTTCCCCTGCAGTCTAAGGTTTGTTCTTCGTTGTTTCTCATTTTTCGCTAATTCAACTATGCTTTGAGAGCAGAGAAGAGAAGTCAAAAGAAAGGGAAGAATGAATCCCGCAGCGATTTTTTTTAGGTTCATTTTTCTATATTTTATATAAAAAGAATTTTTCTGTCAATCAGCTTGGCTCAGTTAAAATGCCGGGGGCCTGTTCCGGAAGATTTACCCATAGCCGGTATGCCTGGTCTGTTTCGATAGCTGATCCTATTTGTATCATTCATTACTCTTATTGAGCCATAGTAAAATTAATAGAAATCATCAAATAAGTAAACCACCTTTAGAGATGATTTCTGGAATGATTTTTCCATCCTTTTTCTCACCCTTAAGGGTGGCTCGAGTTGATAGTGAATACCTGATGCAGTTCGAACAGAGATTCTCCGGCCATCTGAGGAGATTTCTATCGCTCCATGGAGGTCGGTGCGGAACACTTTTGCTCCAAAGTCTTTATATCTCTCTAAAATTTCCTTGTGAGGGAAACCGTATCTATTGCCTTCACCTAAGGAGATCATTACGATCTGGGGATCAATCCTATCTAGAAAATCTTTTGAGCTTGAAGAACGGCTTCCATGGTGAGGAGATTTGAGTATTTGGCATTTGATCTCTCCGGAGTTTTCTAGAATTTCTCTTTCTGCATCTTTGCCTATGTCGCCAGTGAGGAGAAAGGACGTTTGATTGTATATGATTCGGAGCACAAGAGAATGATCGTTTTGTTCTCTGGCTACATAAGGGTCCATTCGCTCAGGGTGGAGAGTTTCAATTTTTACGTTTTTTTCGAGATGGGAATCACCACGAAAAAACCTCTTTTTACGAACGGATGGACGGAGCAACTTTTTGAATTCTGCATATGAATCGTTTTCCAGGGGGCTGAAGGCTTCCCAGAATTCACCTATTTTAAAGTTTCTGGCAATGGCTTTTAAACCGTTTAGATGGTCAGGATGGGCATGAGTTAGGACCAGGTAATCAATTTTTTTTATTCCTTTCCTCCAAAGGAAGGGAGAGACCACTCTTTCGCCAACGTCAAAGGTACTCTCAGGGAAACCGCCCCCATCAACTAGCATTTTCTTGTGCCCGGGAAATTCGACTAATATAGCGTCTCCCTCTCCGACATCGATACAGGTGACTTTGAGGTTTTTGGATAGGGAGGGAAAAGGGTAGGAGATCAAAATGGCAAGAGAAACGAGAAAACAGAGAAGAAAGACGAGCTTTTGTCTTTTTACCTTTGAGGGCAAAAGCATAAGATAGAGAAAAAGAAAATAGCCGATTAGGGTGAGAAGATGAGGCGTAGGTATTCGATAAGAGATGAGAGAAAACCTGTCAAAAATGTGTGAACAACCGATAAGCAGGTCTATGAGGAAATGTATGCCTTGAGCGAGAAGTCCGGCAAGAAAAGAGCTGGTGAAAGAAAGAAGAAGGAAGATATAGCCGCTGGCCATGATAAGTCCCACTAGAGGCAAAGCTGCATAGTTAAGGATGAGGGAGGAGAATGTTACTCTGTTGAAAGAGCTGACAATAAAAGGCAAAATGCCGAGTTGAGCGGAAAGAGAAAGGGTCAGAATCTCACTGGTTCTAAAAGGAAGCCTGGGAAGGTATTTTATGATTTTAGGGAAGAAGAGAATGATGGATAATGTGGCGGCAAATGTAAGCTGGAAACCTAGATGAAACAGGCTAAATGGATTGAAAAGAAGCAAAATGAAGGCGCTTATGGAGATTGTGTTGATCAGGTTTACATTTTTCCAGATGAGTTTGCCGAAGAGAAAAGCCAGGGCCATGATCGTAGCCCTCACGACAGAAGGTCTTCCTTCTACTAAGAAAGCAAAAAAGAAGAGAAAGATCATAACCAGGATATAAGAGAGGCGGGTTTGAATTCTCATGAGCTTGAAGAGAGAGAAGAGAAAGAAGGAAAGTATTGCAATGTGGGCTCCGGATATGGCAAAGAGATGAAAGATGCCCGCTTTTTGGAGAGATTGAGTGACAGAGGGATCCATTCGTGCTCTCTCTCCCAGAAGAAGAGCTTCAAGAACCGCTCCCTGCGGAGAAAGAGACTTTATACGGGAGGAAGGAAAATATTTTTCAATTTTTTGCTGTATTTTTTTGCGAATGACTGATACCAGGTGAAGAGGGTCTTGTGTCTTTCCGGATTTTAGTTTTTCCACGAGAAGAGGGCTTTTGCAGGTTGCCCGGTGGTGGATGTTCTGGCTTTTGAGATAAGCATCCAAGGAAAATGACTTAAAGTTCTGAAAACCTTTTTGAGGGAGAAGCCGGGCAGAAACCTTGATTTTGTCGTGGGTAAAGAGGTTAAGGGAGGATGGAAAAACCGAGGAATGGGGAACGGTGATCCTCAGATTCCCTTTTATTTTTTTCTCTTTGTTCTGGTAAAGAACTTTTTCGACTTTTAAAAAGAGAAAGTCCCTGTCGTGACCTCGAGATGGGGATTTGTATAATGTACCAAAAAAGTCGGCATATTCTGTGTGCTTTAAAGTGTGAAGAGAATTCCCTTCAAAATTCCTTTCAGAGACAGAATAGATACAGGCACCAAAAAGAAAAGTAGAGAGGAGAATAAGAACAAAAGAGCGTTTTTCTCTTCTGATAAAATAGAAAAGCCAAGCACAGACGAGGCTTGCCATTAAGGATAAAACCAAACTCAGTAAGGAGATAGAGAAAAAAGAAGAGAAGAGAATTCCTGTAACAAGAGGCAGAGCGAGGAAAAGAAAAGGGAAAGGCATTTTATCTATTGCCGGTCAAAAATGGCTGATTATCAATGACCAGCGGCCATTTAGGATGGATGATTTTTTTCAATGGAAACATGTCTTATCCACATAATATGGAAAAAAGCCAAATGGACTAAATAACGATGGCTTCCTTATATATGCCATAAGCTTCCTTGAGAATGGAAGAAATTTCTCCCAGGGTTGCCTTTGCTTTGACAGCATCGATAATGTAAGGAAAGAGGTTTTCCTCGGCACCAACTGCTTCCTTTATGGCATGAAGACGGTTTTTGACCTCTTTTTCTGCTCTTTTTTCTTTGAGAAGGCGGATTTTTCTGATCTGGGCTCTTTCTATTTTTTTAGAGTGAGAGTAAATTCTGAAACGAATCCTCTCTTCCTTCTTTTCATATTTGTTGAGGCCGACGATAATCTGTTCTTTGCTTTCCGTTTGCTTTTGATATCTGTAGGCACTTTCCTGAATTTCCTTCTGAATAAATCCTTTCTCAATGGCTTTGAGCATTCCTCCCAAATTTTCAATTTTTTGTAAATACTCCCCTACTTTTTCCTCGATCTGGTTGGTCAGGCTCTCGATGAAATAGGAGCCCCCCAGAGGATCTACTGTGTCGGCTGCACTGCTCTCATGAGCGATGATCTGTTGGGTCCGAAGGGCGATTTGGGCTGACTCCTCGCTGGGAAGGGCCAGAGCTTCATCCCTTGAGTTGGTATGAAGAGATTGTGTTCCTCCAAGTACTGCGGCTAGAGCTTGAAGGGTGACTCTGACTACGTTATTCTCAGGTTGTTGAGCCAAAAGTGTCACTCCGCTTGTTTGAGTGTGGAACCGGAATTTCCAGGAAAGTGGATTTTTTGCCTGGAATTTTTCTTTCATCAGCTTGGCCCATATTCGTCTCGCAGCACGAAACTTGGCAATTTCTTCGAAAAAGTCATTGTGTGATGCCAGAAAAAAGGAAAGGCGGGGAGCAAAACTGTCAACCTCAAGGCCTGCTTCATCGGCTGCTTGGATATAAGCGATGGCGTCAGCAAAGGTGAAAGCGAGTTCCTGGACAGCTGTGGCTCCAGCCTCCCTTATGTGATAGCCGCTGATACTCATAGTGTTCCACTGAGGAACATTCTTATGGCAGAAAAAAAGAATATCTGTGATGATTTTGATGGAAGCCTGAGGCGGGAAGATATAGGTTCCTCGCGCGATATATTCTTTCAGAATATCGTTTTGGATTGTGCCGGAAAGTTTTGTCCATTCAATCCCCTCCTTTTCAGCCAAGGCCAAGTACATGGCGAGGATGATGGCTGCAGTGGAGTTGATCGTCATGGAAACACTGACTTTTTCCAGGGGAATGCGGTTGAAAAGGATTTCCATATCTTCGATGGAATCGATGGCAACCCCCACTTTCCCCACTTCCCCTTGAGCTAGAGGATGATCCGAGTCAAGTCCCAGTTGAGTTGGAAGGTCGAAAGCGACACTGAGACCTGTCTGTCCCTGAGAAAGGAGAAACCGGTATCTTCTGTTTGATTCTTCTGCTGTCCCAAAACCAGCATATTGGCGTATGGTCCACAGTTTTCCCCTGTACATCGTTGGATAAACGCCCCGGGTAAATGGGTATTCTCCCGGTTCACCCAGAGAAGAGGTAGGATCAAATCCAGCTAAATCTTTTTCAGTGTAGACTTTATTGATCTCAATTTGGGAAGAAGCGAAAAATTTGTCTTTTCTCTCCTTATCCGAGGCCATGATAAACTCTTGTTCCTATGAAATTTTTTCCTGTCCAATATACCGGAAGAATTCCTGCCGGAAAGAAGCGCTGAATCCTGGGTCCTGCTTTAAATCAGGAGATGTACCGTGTGAACGCTCGAGAGCCTATATAACTCCCTTTATTTTTTAATTCTTCTTCTATCGCTAACAGCCTGTTATACTTAGCAACTCTTTCGCTCCGGCTCAAGGAGCCTGTTTTTATCTGGCCGGAGTCAATGGCGACACTTAAGTCTGCGATAAAGGTGTCTTCAGTCTCCCCTGAGCGGTGGGATATCACGGAAGAATATCCTTTTTGCCGGGCGTATCTGATTGTCTCGATAGTCTCGCTCAGAGTGCCGATCTGGTTTAGCTTGATGAGAATCGAGTTTCCTATCCCTTGGTCCACTCCTTTTTTGAATCTTTCCAGGTTTGTGACAAAAATATCATCTCCAACAAGCTGGATTCTATGTCCAAGTGCCTCTGTCATGAAACGCCATCCTTCCCAGTCATCTTCACCGAGACCATCTTCTATCGAGATGATGGGGTATTTTTCAACCAGTGATTGGTAAAAATGGATCATTTCATCGGATGATTTTTTGGAGCCATCCGATTTTTTAAAAACATATTTCTTATCAATGTAGAATTCAGAGGCTGCCGCATCGAGGGCAAGAAAAATTTCCTTCCCTGCCTTGTAGCCCGCACTTTGGATGCTTTCGAGAATCAGATCGAGGGCTTCTTCATTGGATCTTAAATTCGGAGCAAAACCTCCCTCATCTCCGACAGCAGTGCTGTATCCCTTTTTGTGAAGAATTTTTTTTAAGTGATGAAAGACCTCTGCGGACATTCTGATGGCTTCACAAAAATTGGGGCTGCCAGCAGGGACAATCATAAATTCCTGGATATCGACATTGTTAGGGGCATGAGAGCCGCCGTTTAAGATATTGATCTGAGGAACGGGGAGATGATAGTTTTTTCTTTTCCCCAGGTATTCATAGAGAGATAAGTTCAATGTCAGGGAAGCCGCATGAGCCACCGCCATGGAAACGGAAAGGATGGCATTGGCTCCCAGTTTTTTCTTCGAAGGTGTCCCGTCCAGCTGAATAAGACGCTTATCAATCTCTTCTTGACCGGTGGCATCTAGCCCCGTAATTTCAGGGGCGATGATCTTTTCAACGTTGGCGACAGCCTTCAAGACTCCCTTGCCCAAATAGCGCGATGTATCCTCATCTCTTAATTCTAGCGCTTCGTGTTTGCCCGTAGAAGCCCCGGAAGGAACGGCTGCCCACCCTACTGCTCCCGAATGGAGGAACACGCTGGTGCTTATAGTGGGATTTCCCCGTGAATCTAGAATTTCTCTTGCTTTGATTTGAGTTATGGTTGTTTTTTCCATTTTGGCATCAAGAGAATTTCTGAGAGGTGTGCACCTGTATTTTCATGTGAAGGTAGGTTTTAGTAGTAGTCAAAGACTAATTTATTTTTTTTCTTCTTTTGAACTTATTCCTGGTATTTTTTTCGAAATTTCTTCTTTCCCTTTCTCAACATACTCTTTTATTGTCGCCACTCCTTCGCTAGTTTTCTCTTTTACGACCTTTATTCCTTTTTCGACTTCTTTGGAAACTTTTTCATAACTTTCTTTGGCTGCCTCTCCTGTTTTAATAGCGCTATCTTGGATTTTCTTCCGTGTTTCTTCTCCACTTGCAGGAGCGAAAAGGATGCCTAGAACGAATCCTGTAGCTGCACCGACAAGAAACGAGAAGGAAACCTCGAAAAAACTTGCACCATTATCATTCGCCATTTTTATCCTCCTTTTGTTTTTTTTGCTTTTTTATCTGCCGCCAGCCAGATCGAAGTATGGGAAATACAAAAGGCCAGTATTTTGATGAGGGTTTGAGGACTTTTGTTGCTAAAAACAAGGCGATTTTCGATATGTTCACAGCGATTTGTTTTGAAGCTTCAACCATAGGAGTCATATCATCAATTTTGCTGTTTACTTTTTGGCTCGTCTCATTCACGCTTCTCATGAGTTTTTTTGCTTCAGCTAAGGTATCCTGGCCTTCTTTAACTGTTTTTCGAAGCTGAGCAAGGAATATGACAAGGTAGGTGGCAATAACAACGATAGCAATAGTTATCACCAAAAATAAAAACTGGTTTAAGGTCAGCGGCATCGTACTTAATAGATAGAATAAAACCAGGACTTTGTCAAATAAAAGGAGTCAGAAAGTGAAGTTATTTCCAGAGGATCTTGTGAATGTTGTCCAGGTTATATTCTTTTTTAATTTTTTCAAGAATTCCAGGGAGTTCTTCTTCTTTTTTTGATTCAACGGCCTGTTCCCACTCTTCAAGAAGCAAAGAGGGAATAAATTCGTGTTCCTTCTTTAGCAGCCGGTTGATCCCTTTGAGTGCCTGCCAGTGGATGATCATCAGCAGAGCCAGGACGCCAAAGAAAACGTTCGGTCCAGGGAGAAGTGCTGCCAGTCCACTTATGGGAAGGAGTATGGTTTCCCCGATTAAAAGGAAAACATGCTTGGTTCTCTGTTTTTGAAGAAAAAAATAAAATTTGATTTTTATTCTCTTTTCTTTCAGTCGGCCTGAATAAAAAACCTGAATTTTTTTCTCTTTGCGCTTTAAAATATTTCCAAAGGCCTGCTCCTGCCTGAGAATTCTCTGAGGTAAGAGCATGAGCTTCTTTTTGGCCACTTCCCAGATTTTTTTCCAGCGTGTGGTTTTAAGCTGGGTGGGGCTTAAGGGTGCGGAAGAAAAATATCTGTGCTTATACTTGTAGTCGCGAGAGAAAAAGAATTTCATGATCGTATCTCATTCTATCATTTCATAAAAAAGGGAGGCAAGAAGAAAGAAGGAGAGGGAAAAAGGGGACAGAAGAAAAAGGGGAACAGAAAAAAAGGGGACAGTCCCCTTTTTCCCTCTTGACAAGAAAAAGGGGACTGTCCCCTTTTTTTTGTCCCCTTTTTTCCCCCTTTTTCCTCCTCTGCTCTCCCCTTTTTCCTCTCCCTTTTTCTTCTTGTCTTGACTTTTAAGAGGGATGAATCTAATATTTATGATTGAATTTTAAAGGTGGAGGTGAAAAATAAGAGTAGAGCGCTTTACTCTTCTTCATTATGATCCCTTGAAAAAACTTAGGAAAAATCGAAACATGAAGGAAGACTACAATTTTCGCCAGATCGAGAAAAAGTGGCAGGAAAGCTGGGAAAAAGATGAAATTTTTAAATCCAGCGAAGATCCACAAAAAATAAAGTATTACTGTCTAGAAATGTACCCCTATCCGTCCGGTCGAATCCACATGGGACAGGTCCGGAATTACGCAATCGGAGATGTTATTTCCCGTTTTAAGGTCATGAAAGGGCTTAATGTTTTACATCCTTTCGGATGGGACGCCCTGGGAATGCCTGCCGAGAATGCTGCGATCACCAAAGGAGTCCATCCTCAAAATTGGACTCTTGATAATATTTCTTATATGAGGGATCAGATAAAAAGACTGGGCTTCAGCTATGACTGGTCAAGAGAAGTGAATACCTGTCTGCCCGAGTATTATAAATGGAACCAATGGATTTTTCTGAAAATGCTTGAAAGCGGTTTAGCCTATCGAAAAAAAAGCTGGGTGAACTGGTGTCCCAAATGCCAGACAGTTCTGGCGAACGAACAGGTCGTTGGAGAGCGCTGCTGGCGGTGTGATTCACTCGTTAAGCAGAAGGAGATGGAGCAGTGGTTTTTAAAGATAACCGATTATGCCGAAGAGCTCCTTTCCGGGCATGAACTTCTTGAAAAATGGCCCGAACATGTCCTTATTATGCAGAAAAACTGGATCGGAAAGAGTACAGGTGCTCATATCACCTTCTCTCTTCCTGACTCCTCCAAGTCTATTGAAGTCTTCACCACACGAATCGATACAATCTATGGAGCAACATTTCTGGCTCTTTCTCCTGAACATCCTTTAAGTCAGGAACTGATTGCGGATTCTGTGCAGAAAGAAAAGCTACAGGAATGGATCAGCGAAAACACAGAGAACCTCCGTCTCAGAAGAGAGGTGGGAGAAGGAGAGAAGGAGGGAGTGGATACAGGAAAAAAAGCGATCAATCCTTTTACAGGGGAAGAAATACCGGTATGGATCTCCAGTTATGTGTTGATGGAATACGGTACCGGTGCCATTATGGCTGTTCCTGCCCATGATCAAAGAGATTTTGAATTTGCTAAAAAATATTCTTTACCGATTAAAGAGGTTATTTTTCCTGAAAAAACATCTCTGACAGAGGTGATGGACGATGAGACTTTTGAAGAGTATGGCATGCTTGTCAATTCGGATCCGTTCTCTGGCAAGCCTTCTCTTGAGGCTATTGAGGAGATGTGCCAGTATGCTGAAGAAGGAGGATTTGGCAGGAAAAGCATGCTCTATCGGATCCGAGACTGGGGCATTTCCCGGCAGCGCTATTGGGGGACTCCCATCCCGGTGATCCACTGCAAGAGCTGTGGACCCGTTGGAGTTCCGTATGAAGACTTACCGGTTTACCTTCCTTACGATATTGAATTGAGAGGTGAAGAAGGTTCTCCTCTCGAAAAAGAAGAGAGTTTTGTCAAGACCACTTGCCCGAGATGTCAAGGAGAGGCCAAACGAGAAACAGACACGATGGATACATTTTTTGACTCATCCTGGTATTTCTTCCGTTACACCTCTCCCCGGGAGGGAAAGCTTCCTTTTAACTTCCAAGCTGCCGATTACTGGCTTCCTGTAGACCTTTATATTGGGGGCGTGGAACATGCCATTCTTCATTTAATTTATGCGCGCTTTTTCTGTAAGTATTTCAGAGATTCCGGCTTAACCGTTGTCGATGAACCCTTTCCCCAGTTGCTTGCTCAGGGAATGGTGATCAAAGATGGAGCTAAGATGTCCAAATCAAAAGGAAATGTCGTCGATCCAGATGACATCATAGCAAAATACGGAGCAGATGCATTAAGGCTTTTTATTCTTTTTGCTTCTCCCCCGGAGAAAGAGTTTATCTGGAATGATGAAGGGATAGAAGGTGGTTTCAGATTCCTGAATCGTCTCTGGATGCTTGTTCAGGAAAATCTGGACCTGTTTAAAGAAGAATCACGCTATCAGGAAGATGTGGGAATAGAGGAGAAAGCCAGGTTATTAAAAATAAGAACACACCAGACTATAAAGAAAGTCAGCGAAGATATTGAAAAAAGATATCATTTGAATACAGCCATAAGCACGATAATGGAGTTATACAACCATATCAAAAGAGAAAAGGACGAATTAAGGCAAAGCGAAGGAGGGAAGGATGTTTTAAAGAAATCCCTCGAGACTCTTACCTTGCTCCTTTCCCCTTTTGCTCCTCATATCTGTGAGGAACTCTGGGAAAAAATGGGGCACAAAACCTATATCATTAAGTCTTCGTGGCCGGCCTTTGATCCAAAGTTTGCCCTTGAGGAGAGAGTGACCATAGTGGTTCAGATCAACGGAAAACTGAGGGGCAAATTTGAAGCAGAAAGAGATATAGCTGAAGACCAAGCAAAGGAAAAAGCTCTCGGTTTGAGCCGAATCCAGAATTTTATTGGAGAAAAAAAAGTCAAGAAAATAATTTATATCAAGAATAAACTGGTGAACATTGTATTATGATCGATAAGGCAGGTTTGAAGAAGTTTTCCCCCCTGATTTTTACTTGTTTTTTCCTTTTTCACTGTGGATATCATCTTCGGGGGACAGGAAGTTTCCTTCCTTCTCATATCAAGAAAATCAACATCCCCATGTTCAAAAACTTAACCACCCGTTTTGAACTGGACTTAAAATTAACCCAAGGTGTTATCGATGAGCTGGTGGCTAGGGGGAAAGTCGAGATTACCGCTGATATGCAGACGGCAGATGCTGTCTTATTGGGAGAGATCATCGCCTTCAGTGCTACTCCAATTGCTTTTGCCAAGGACGCCTCAGCCGACCGCTATAACATCACAGTTGTCACCAATATTGTGCTAAGAGATCTGGTCAATCAGAAAATTATATTTTCAAATCCTAATTATTCATATCAACATGAATACGAAGTACCAGAGGGGACAGATTTTGAAAGTGTGGAGTCTGAGGCCCTGGACAAGATTGCAGAGAAATTTGCCCGGAGTTTGGTGAGTACCATATTAGAAGGATTTTAAAGGGGTGGTGAGTTTCCAGGATAAAGAGATCAGGGAAGAGACTCTTGTACCCTGTTATTTTTTTTATGGTGAGGAAAATTTTCCTGCCTATCAATTCGTCGATAAACTTAAAGAAATCCTGATTTCCGGTGAAGCTCAGGATTACAACATTGAAAGATTCGGCCTAGAAGATAACTCCTGGGCAGAAATTATCGATACAGCCAGAACCATTCCCCTCTTTCTCACACCGCGACGTTTAGTTGTTGTCGAGGTTCCTCAAGGAAAGAAAGAGACTCTTTCCCAGCAGGAAAAGGAAATTTTAAAAGAATATTTTTCTTCTCCATCCTCGAAGACTGTCATTGTCATTATTCTTTCAGGAAAACTAAAGAGAAGCACTTCACTCTTCAAATTTTTTTCATCTCTTTCTTCTTCAGCAGTCTGCTTGATAGAGATGAAACCTTTAAAATATAAGGCTCTTATGACCTGGATGGATAGAACATTCTCTTCCACGGGAAAGACAGTAACTTTTGAAGCAAAAAGAAGGTTGGAGGAACTTGCCGGTAATGATCTGAGGAGATTGAATAGTGAGATAGAAAAGCTTGCGATATTTGTGGACGAGAAAAAAGTGGTGGATTTAGATGATGTTAATCAGGTTTCTGGCTGGGTTAGAACCTCTCCTGAGTGGGAGATTGCCGACAGCCTGGGAAAAGCTGATTTAACACAAAGTTTTATCGTTTTGAATAATTTGTTCAGAGAAGGCATAAAGCCTGAATATATCCTGGGTACAATGGTCAAGTTTTTTCGGGAAATTTTTTTAGCTAAATTAATGCTTAAGGAAAAAAATACCGACAAGAAGGCGATCTTCAAGGAGTTAAAACCTCATATTCATGAAAAATTCGGAAACTTTTATGCTGATAAACTTCGGGAATTCTTTTCTTTAGTGGAGAGAATTCCTATGAAAGACTTGAGACATTTTCTTGGAGAGCTTGAGAATGTCGATTTAAAAATAAAAACATCCGCTCTCAATCCCAGGACACTTATGGAGAGCTTTCTTTTTGATTATTGCGATTTTAGGAAGAAAGAAGAGATCACTTGGAGGGAGAAGAGTTAATCAATTCGACTTGGCGGCTCAATCTTGACTTGAATCGGTTGCCTTTGTTTTCGTGAATTGCCCTCTTCTTCACTGATTTATCTATGAGAGAGAAGGTAGGGGGAAGAAGATTCTGGGCTGCTTCTTTATCCTTGTTATTAATGGCTTCTCTCAATTTTTTTATCTGATTGCGGAGAATCGATTTGTTCCGCTTGTTTACAGAATTCCTGCGCAAGCTTCGTCTCCACTGTCGTATGGCTGATTTGTGATAAGCTATTTCTCTCTCCTTTTTGAAAAAAGTATGATAAAATATTATATCTATAAAGTCAACTATCCTAGCCTGTTTTATTCATGATTTAATATGAAACAGAAAGACCAGAATCGAAGATTGGTAAGATCGACCCTTGCCGTCTCTGCACCCACTTTCATGAGCAGGATTCTGGGCTACTTCAGAGACATGCTCCAGGCATACTTTATGGGGACAAGCAGAGGGATGGATGAATTTACTATTGGCAATACTATCCCCAATTTACTGCGAAGATTAACAGGTGAAGGTGCTATGACCGCGGCTTTTATTCCTGTCTTTACCCAGATGAAAAAAGAAAAATCGAGAGATGAACTCTGGAAGTTTGCCAATATATTTTTCTTCGACCTCACTCTGATTATGGCGGTCCTCATGGTTTTGGGTATAGCCTTATCGCCGATCCTGGTAAAGATTATTGCGCCAGGCTTTAAAGGTGTAGAGGGGAGTTGGGATCTGACTGCTCATCTTACCAAAATAATGTTCCCATACATTTTTTTAATTAGTCTGGCTGCCCTGGCAATGGCGATCCTGAACTCTTTTCAAAAATTTTTCGTTCCTGCCTTTACTCCCGTTCTATTCAACTTAGCCATCATCACCGTAGCTCTTCTTTCTGCGAGGAAGGCGGAAGAGCCTGCCATTGTCTTTGCGGTGGGTGTTGTTCTAGGCGGGGTATTGCAGCTTGCCTTCCAGATTCCCTTTCTCTGGCGAAACGGAATGCGGTTCAAATTCGGACTTTCTTTTACCCACCCGGCCGTGCGTAAAGTGGCAAGGCTTATGGTTCCTGGCATATTCGGGGCTGGGATCGTCCAGATAAATTATGCGATTAGCCGGATGATTGCCACATTACTCGGGAAAGAAAGCGTTGCCTCACTTTACTTTTCTTCGAGAATTCAGGAACTTACACTCGGAATTTTCTCTATTGCGCTTTCAATTGCCCTCCTGCCCACTTTTTCTGGTCAAGCTGTCCGTCAGGATATTCAAGGCATGAAAAGGACACTCGTCTTTTCCTTTAAGTTGATATTTTTTATAACCTTACCTGCAATGGTGGGGCTTCTGGTTCTCAGGCGCCCTCTTGTCCAGGTCCTTTTTGAACATGGCGTATTCGATGAGCGCTCAACAGATCTGTGTGCGTTGTGTTTGTTCTATTTTGCCTTTGGCCTCCCTTTTATTTCCGGAGTAAAAATCTTAGCACCTGCTTTTTATTCCTTTAAGGATATAAAAACTCCTGTTTTCGTCGCCTTTTTTGTTATGCTGGTCTATATCGGATTGTCTCTGATCTTGATGAATCCTCTGCGTGTCGGGGGGATCGCCCTGGCTCTGTCAGTAAGCTCGGTTTTCAATTTCATTCTGCTTTTCTTTTTGCTGGAGAAAAAGATCGGTCGAATAGAAAAGAAGGAAATTATTACCTCGGGTATAAAATCCACGTTTTTTGCAGGAGTCATGGGAGCGGCAGTATGGTTTTTTATGAAACAGTATGACTTCCAGTATCTGGTTTTCATGAAGCAGCTTTCTGTATTAATTGCGGCTGTGGCTGTCGGGATCCTCGTCTATTTATTCTTGAATCTTCTGTTTAACCAGGAAGATTTGAAGGGCCTAAAAGATGCATTCTCCCGTGAGGAAATCAGCAGAGGATAAGAGAGAGATGAAGGTCGTCTTACAAAGGGTCAGACATGCCTCGGTTGAAGTTGGCAGAAAGACCACTGGTGAAATTGAGAAGGGAGTGTGTCTTCTGGTCGGCATTGAAAAAGGGGATTCAGAGGAAGATGCTCAGTATTTGGCAAAAAAAATTGTGGAGCTTCGGATCTTTCCTGATGATGAAGGGAAGATGAACTTATCTTTGACGGAGATCCATGGAGAAGTGCTCGCAGTGTCTCAATTTACTCTTGCCGGTTCTGTGAGGAAAGGAAGAAGGCCCAGTTTTGACAAGGCTGAAGCTCCGGAAAGAGCAAAAGAGCTTTTTGATGGTTTTATAAGCTTGATCGGACAGAGAGGCATTAAGGTCGAGACAGGGGTCTTCAGTGCACAGATGGATGTCCATCTCATTAACGATGGCCCCGTCACTTTTATACTTTCCTCAAAAATGTGAACCGAAAGTAAAAAGTTCTATCTTCTTAGACCATTTCCAGGAGATGGCCCATTTTTTCTTTTTTGGTCTTAAGGTATTTGAGTGCATGCTTGTTAGGGGTGATTTCGATAGGCACGCGCTCAGCAATTTTTAATCCATAGCCTGCCAAGCCGACGAACTTCCGGGGATTGTTGGTCATAAGCCGGATCTTCTTGATTCCGAGGGAAACCAGGATCTGAGCTCCTATTCCATAATCCCTATGGTCGGATTTAAAGCCCAGTTTTTTGTTGGCCTCAACAGTGTCGGCTCCATGGTCCTGGATGGCATAGGCTTTGATTTTATTGGTGAAGCCAATGCCTCTTCCCTCGTGATTGAGCATATAAAGGATGATGCCTTTTCCCTCGGTGTTAATCATATCCATAGCTTGGTGAAGTTGTTCACCACAATCACAGCGTATAGAACCAAATGTATCCCCGGTCAAACACTGAGAGTGAGCTCGGACTAATATTGGTTCGTCCTTCTGGATTTCTCCTTTGACCAGAGCGACATGATTTTCCTTATGGATAGTATCTTCAAAAACCATCACTTTGAAGTGTCCGAACTTCGTGGGTAGATCGGCTTCTCCGATTTTATTAACAAGTCTTTCATGTTTCATCCGGAAGTGAATGAGATCGGCGATAGTCAGGATGGGAATGTTATGAGCCTGGCTAAACTTCTTAAGATGGGGCATCCGGGCCATTGTCCCGTCTTCATTCATGATCTCACAGATGACTCCTGCTTGTTTTAGGCCTGCCATACGAGCGATGTCAACTGCTGCTTCTGTCTGCCCTGATCTCTCTAAAACACCGCCATCCTTTGCTTGAAGGGGGAAGATATGGCCAGGCCGTGAAAGGTCCCTGGGGCGGGTTTTAGTGTCTATGGTAGTCAGAACTGTTTTGGCCCGGTCGTGTGCAGAAATACCAGTTGTGACTCCTTCTTTGGCATCTATAGAAACAGTGAAAGCTGTCTGGAAAGGAGCTGTGTTGTCTCGAACCATTAAAGGAATGGCAAGCTCCTTTAGCCTTTTTTTGGTCAGGGGAAGACAGATAAGACCCCGGGCGTGTTTTGTCATAAAGTTGATGATTTCTGGAGTAACCTTTTCCGCTGCTACCATGAGATCGCCTTCATTCTCCCGGTCTTCATCGTCGACGATAATGATGAGTTTTCCTGATTTTACTGCCTTTACGGCAAGTTCCGCTGTTGTTTTTTGTGGTCTGTTTTTCATTGTGTTTGCTTTTTTCTTCTCTTTATTTTCTATTTTTTCCATTGACTCATCCAATTATACGCGTATTTTCCAAGCATGTCACATTCTATATTGACCGTATCGCCGCTTTTTAAATCTCCTAGGTTAGAGTTTTTCAGGGTGATCGGTATCAGCTCGACCTCGAGTGAAGAAGCCCTTAAATCAGCTACGGTCAGGCTTGCTCCATTTAAAGCCACTGATCCCTTGGGGATAAAATATGGCCTGAGTTCCGATGGAAAAGAGATCGTCATTCTTTTCCCTGGTTTTTTCTCTGAAATTTTGAGCACTTTTCCCTGGGAATCAATATGGCCCGTGACGAA
>JAGLWV010000148.1 GCA_023133225.1 Candidatus Aminicenantota bacterium
GGTATCTACAGTAGAGACGGAAAGAGAATGGGTCCGCCGCCCCCGAAATATTTAACCGACATAAATGCACTTTATATTGTTAACGACAAACTCTGGGTCAGGACATCAACCAAAGATGAAGAGAAAGGCTACCTTATTGACGTTTTCGAATTTGACGGAAGGTTTGTCGATTCCTTTTATCTGAAAACCGATGGAAGAATCATAAGCACACATGGTGACTCGATATTTATTAGAGAATCAGACGAAAATGAGCTCGTCACCGTCGTGAAATACAGAATAGTCGAATAGATTCTGTGAACATATGGCTATTTGACCATCAAGTGGTGCTTCCTCAAATAAATAGGGGGACAAAAATAAATAAGGGGACACAATACCCATTTCCTGATTTATTCCATTGTTAGGATATTCTTTCCTTAAATATTAAACCACAATAGCCCTTTTATTATAGATAGAAAATAAGGAAATAGGTATTGTGTCCCTCTATTTAATGATCTATTACTTCGAGACTTCCAGGATAAATTTAGCCAGATCCTTTTTCAGCTTGATGATAGAAGGCTTGTGGATATACATCATATGGCCTGCCTCATAATAACCCATCTTGACTCTGTCTTTAAATTCATGGTTAAAGCCTAGCTGAGAAAAAGTGTATTCTGTCCCGAAGTAAGGAGTAGCTCCATCATAGTACCCGTTGCAGCAGAAGATCTTGAGGTCCACGTTTTGGGTCATAGCCCGGCGCAGAGTTTCGGCAACATAGAGAGAAGCACTTGAACCGCCGCTGCCACCACGCCCAGAAGTTGAAGGAGCTGATTCATAATTCCATGGACGTACATTTCCAGAGATGGCATAGGGGATATCCTTTGTATATTTTAGCTCTGTCCGCAGATAATTGTTGAGCATGGTCGCGAATGCTCCGGTAATTACTGTGCTGCTTGGATCGTATTCATATCTTTCCCCGGCAGAATCGGCATCACTTCCTTTAAAACGGCTGTCCAGCCGTCCAACCGTGCGATATTTACTGCGCAGCAGTTCTTTGACAAAGCGGCTGTGGCCGATACGAAAATTGGCTTGTTTGACGTAATCAAGCGAAAGTCCGGTGTAGGCAGCCAGCTTACGGGCGGTATCATTATATTCATCTGTTGTGAGGCGGTTGCCTTTAAGCAGAGCTACCGAATACTCATTTAAAGCAAATTTTTCTGCCTCATTCAGGACATCACGCAGCGGTTTTCTCTGGAGTTCTGGAGGCAGCTGCTTATGATACCAGGCAGTAGCCGTGTAATGGGGGAGGAAGAGGATATAGGGCAGATTGTTACTTATACTGAATCTGATAGTCGAGAAATCTAGAACTGAAGAGACAAGGATAATGCCATTGAGATACATTCCGTGGGTTCGTCCCTGAAGAAATCCCGACAGGCCAGCTGCTCTTGTGGTTCCATAGCTTTCTCCTAACACGATTTTGGGTGAGGCCCAGCGCTTGTTCCTGGTGACATAGAGACGGATGAATTCTCCTACTGAGTCAACATCTTCCTGAACTCCGTGGAACTGTCTTTTGTCTTCGCCGGGAAGCGGCCGGCTGTATCCGGTTGAGACCGGATCGATAAATACTAAGTCAGTCACATCCAGCAGCGAGTTTTCATTGTCTGTCATGCCGTAGGGCGGATGGGTGGGATATCCTTCATCTGAAAGAGCTACTCTTCTTGGTCCAAGTCCTCCGAGGTGAAGCCAGACAGATGACGATCCAGGACCTCCATTAAAAGCGAAAGTCAGGGGGCGTTTTGATTTGTCTTTAATTCCATCGCGAGTATAGGCAACATAACAGACATAAGCCCCAGGTTTTTCATCCGGCTTATTGATGACCATTTCACCAACGGTTGCAGTATAGGCGATTGATTTCCCACCGATCTTCACTGTATGCCTGGTGGAAGCCACCGGTCTTTTTTTAAGTACAACTTTTGGCTTTGCTGCCTCTTTTTTAGCCTGTGGTCTCTGGGCTGAAACTGTAGAAGCCGCCATGAGGATGAAAACAATAACAAAAGCAAGGATAAAGTGTTTTTTCATAGATGCCTCCTGAAAGTGATGAGATTCAATTCAGACCTCTATTCTCTAGCAAAAACCAGAAAGATTTTCAATAGATAAAACTGCAAAAGTTATCCAGTCCAGATATACTTATGATTGCAGCAATCATGACCCTGCATCAGTGTTTTATCCCGGACTAATTTAATTTTGGGATTAAAATCCGTGGCCCAGTTATAATCTCCCCAGCAGACTGCTGCAAAACCTAAATCTCCAGCTTTGTATGGCAGAAAGGATTCCGCAGAAAGACAATCGGTAACTTTAATTTCAAAGACCTTGTCAGTATCCTCTATGATTTCCATGGTTAAACTTGCCAGCATCCTAGGATCTCTAAAAATACTTATGTAAGATTTAAAATCTGATTTTCCAAGCCTCTTGAGATCTCTTTTTGCCTGCGCATTCAGTCTTTGCTCTGTTTCTTTTTTGATAAGTTCTATTACTCTTTCCTCACCAATTTCTTTTTGCATAAATCTGGCAAACCTGATGAAACTCCGGTGACGTATAGCGGAAAATCTGCGGTATGTCATTTCAGGTCCTGGTAATTTCTTGTCAAATTTATGCTTTTCCTGTTCAAAAAGTGAGTTGGGAATCATCGGAGATTTTGCAAAAACCGTGCTTGCAGAAAGACATGTTACTGCACAAGCAGGTACGGCTTTGGTTAAAAAATCTCTACGACTTGGATGTTTTTTTACTAATTCTTTCATGATTTTCTCCTAATAAAGAAATTTTTATTCAATCCCTTATTTACCAGCAAAAAACATGCCAATAAATTCTCTTGATATAGTTTAACATTTATTCAACACAATCTGTCCGTTCTTGAACAATTTTTGTACGCAAACGAACAGTGAGATATCTATTCAATACGTAAATATTGAATATATGGTTTCACAAAAATCTATTTATGAGCATAAAGGAAACATTGTATAAAAAAGGCTGCAAAGCCATAATATTCAGAAATAATGGACTAACTTTCGCTATAATGTATATGATTGTGAATGCCAGCGTGAGGAAATTGGACAAAAACAAGGGCATATCGTGATAAGCACAAAAAAGAAATTCTTATGTTTACTGCTAACTTTGATTTTTCATGGAAGGAATCGTGCTTAAAAACTATTTTAAGATCGCCTACCGCCACATATTAAGGAATAAACTGTTCTCAATTATTGACATCTTTGGTTTATCCATGGCTATCGGGTGCGGCATAGTTGTTTTTCTGTTCGTTGATTTTTGGGCGAGTATGGATTCATTTCATAGAAATGGGGACCAAATATTTTTAGTTGAAAATGTCATCAACAGAGATGGACAGATCAGCATCTGGGGTGATTCGCCTCTTCCTTTAGGGCCTGCAATCGAGAATGATTTTCCACAGATTATCCGCACTGTTCGAATTCAAACAAGGGGAGGTGTTGTTCGATATAAAGACAAGGTCTTCAATGAAGGTTTTATGTTTGTGGATGAAGGCTTTTTCGACATGTTTACCTTCCCTTTAATAACTGGAAGTAAGGATGCCTTGTTGAATCATAATACTCTTTTTATGGATGAAGAGACTGCGTTGAAATATTTTGGAGATGAAAATCCTGTGGGAAAACAATTGACAATCAAGTTTGGTGATAAATACGTAGAAGAATTTTTTGTGGGTGGAGTTACTAAAAAATACCCGGAGAATTCAAGTATTCGATTTAAGTTTCTTATCCCCTACAAGAAACAATCAGACCTGGGTTTAAAAGATTTTAACGATTGGAAACGTTGGACGTGGGCTACTTTTGTCCAGGTGAGAAATCCCGACGATATCAACACCATAAAAGAACAAATGCATCCCTATATCAAATTACAAAATGATGTCAATGAAAACTGGTCTGTGCAAGATTACATATTTGAACTTTTGACCGATGTCTCATTAAATTCGCATAAAATAAAAGGAGGGATTTCCTGGGGACCTCATCCCACGGAATTAATTGCCCTTTCCATCTTTGGGATATTCCTTCTCTTGCTGGCTTGCTTTAATTATATGAATATTGCAATTGTCTTAGGAACAAGAAGACTGAGAGAGATTGGCATTCGTAAAGTTCTCGGCAGCAGCAGGATTCATCTGATAGCTCAATATATAGGTGAAAACACGTTGCTCTGCCTGTTTGCCCTCATTCTGGGAGCAGTGCTGGCTAAGCTGTTCTTCATCCCCTCATTCAACAGCCTTTTTGACCTCCCTTTAAAATTAGATTTTTTGGGAAACATGCGCCTTTCGGCATTTCTTGCGTCGATGCTTGTACTCACTTCTCTGGGGGGGAGCGCGTATCCAGCGTTTTATGTATCTGGCTTCCAACCGGCAAATATACTCAAAGGAAAACAGAAGCCAAAAGGAAAATCCTTTTTTAGACGAACCCTGTTGACATTTCAATTTGTATTAACATTCATAACCGTAACCACTGCAATTATCCTCGTCCAAAATGCCAAATACCAGAAAAATAGAGACTGGGGATATAATCAGAATCAAGTCATTGTCGTGCGCCTTGATGGTAAAAAGCATTACACAATATACCGGAATGAGATCGACAAAAACCCCGATATACTTCAAGCAGCAGGGTCAATGATTCAAATCGGCAGAGGCTATGGCGGTACCGTTGCAGAGATCGCCGGGATGAAATACGAGCTCAAATGTTTGTATGTAGGACACGACTATTTGCAGACTATGGGGATCAGATTAAAGGAAGGCCGTTTCTTTGATAAGAAATTCAGCACAGATTTAGACCAGTCAATTGTCATTAATAATAAATTCGCAGAGAGTATGAATTGGAAAAATCCTCTTGAAAAGAAAATCGTTATTGATAAAAAGACGCTTTTTATTATAGGCGTTGTGGATGATTTTCATTACGCTTCTTTCCGTACAAAATTAGAGCCCGCATTTTTTCATCTGGCAGCTGAAGACACATTTAACTACATCTCCGTAAGGGTAAAGGCAGATGCCATGTCACAAACAGCAGAATATCTCAAAAAAGCATGGGCAAGATTGATACCGGATACTCCCTACAGAAGTTTTTTTCAGGACGAAGTATTCAATTCGTACTTCAAAGTGCAGAATAATATAATCAAACTTTTTTCGTTCACGGCGGCAATTACATTGATTATTGCCAGTATGGGATTATTCGGTCTGGTTTCCATCAGCATTGATAAGAGGATGAGAGAAATCAGCATCCGCAAGGTATTGGGAGCTACGATTACTAATGTAGTAAGAATTGTTAATAAAGAATTTGTTACTGTATTGCTGATCTCAACAGTAATTGCAGCGCCGCTTGCTTACTTGTTGTTAAAATCCCTGTTTGATTCCTATTATGAATACCACATACCGATCGCTCTACCGCCTTTTGTATTTACATTTGCGTTGATTGCCGTAACATCACTTATAACAATATCCTCACTCATCTACAAAGTTGCAGTTTCAAACCCGGTTGACATATTACGGGAAGAATGAAGATTTTACCCAATCAATTTGATTTAACAATTCTCGTCGTTAATGCGTGATAGACTCCCGCAATTAAAGTGACAAGGACTGAGATAGTAAACAATGAAAGTGTTGCTAAAATAAAGGGCCAAATACCAATATCCACGCGATATGCATAGATTTCCAACCATTTCTTCATGAAAAGATATGCTGCGGGCCATGCAATAAGGCTTGCGTAACAAACCACAGGAAACGATAATGCGATATTTATAATTGATGGTTTTAGCAGTTTCTGCCTTCGATAATAGCCGATCAAATAAGCGAGCAGACCATAGATGCTAAAGAAGGTGAAAAAAATCGTACAAAATAATGCAAATCTAAAAAGTTGACCTTGCTTTTCATCTTTCTCATACATGTTTTTATAATTCTCTTCCAGAAACGAATATTCGAAAGGTAAGTCAGGTGCAAATTGCTTAAATTTTCCCTCAATGAAAGATATCGTGCCATCAGCATCATCAGGGCTAATTTTAATCATTAAATGAGAATATCGAGAACGATTGATATGGATTACAATTGGTTTAATACTTTGATGCAGAGAATTGAAATGATAATCCCTAAAAACTCCGATGACGCGCCCTTTTTTTAGTGGACCATAAAACGTACTTAAGCGTTTTCCTATAGGTGAATCCATCATGATTTCGCGAGCTGCCGTTTCGTTTATTATCAAAGCTTCGCTCTCATCTGTCCGGATTTCCTTCGAAAAATCCCTTCCTGCCACCAAATCCAAACTAAGAGTTTTGAGAAAGTCATAATCAACTGCCAGTATATCCGTTAGTATTTCCTTAGATGGAATCCCCTCTAATTGAGCCCATACAGAAAATGATGGTGACCAAAATCTTGAGGATGCTGTCATGCTTAAAATAGCAGGATGCTGTAGTAATTCCGCTTTGAGAGGATCAGAATTAATTTCCTCGCCACCCAAGGGGATGACGAGTACATTCTCCGTGCCAAATTCCAGGTTCTTTTTGTGCATAAAATTCAGCTGCTTATAAATCAAGGTTGTATTTATAATCAAAAACATGGCAATAATGAATTGAACTATATGGAGTGAGTTTTTGAGCACCAAAGCCGGGATATGATAAGAAAATAGAAATATAATAAGATAGCCTGTAACAAAAACGAATATCAACACCGCCACCCACACCAAGCCAGAAAAAAGTATGTTGCTCAATAATGATATTTCCATTTCGGCTATAAAAAATGATTCAAAGATAGGCCAGAGAAGCCTGGTAAAAACAACTGCTGCAACAAGGGAAATTAGAGACCATAGAAAAGTTTCAACTCCGAGCTTTTTAAAAAGTTGGGAACGGATTAAACCCGATATCTTGTAGATACCGGAGTCCCTTGTTTTATCGATTAAACGGGTCGTTGCCAGGTTGATGTAATTCAGGCAAGTCAGAAGTAGAATTAAAAATGCAGCGCCAGCAAAGATGTAAATGTGAGTCAACTCTCCATAATCTTTTAATCCGGTCTTCGTTGGTGAATGGAGGTGAATATCCGTTAAAGGTTGGAGGTAATATTCATAGTGGGCATTAGTTGTTTGAAATTGGGAGGGTATATATTTTTTTAAAAAATCAGGAAATTTCTTTTCAAGTTGCTTGGGAGAATAGTCCTCCGGCAGCATAACATAAGTAAAGAAATAGTGGTTTGACCAATTCTGAGCTTGTTTCGGATCTAGCATTCGAAAAGCAAGGAAATCAAAACTGAAGTGAGAATTAGGAGGGACATTTTCAGACACCCCGGTTATTCGATATTCCGGGTGATCACGAAAAATGAGCCCTTTACCCATAGGATCCTTATCGCCAAAATATTTATCAGCCGTTGCCCGTGTGATCACTACCGAATTCGGACTGGCAAATGCTGTTTTTGGATCTCCTTTGATGAGTGGTATACTAAAAAAATCAAAAAAGTTTGAGTCGCACAATAAAAAACGATCCTCAATAAATTGTTTGTTTTCGGACTGAATGGACACTTTGCCTTTGTTTGATCCTATATTAAGTCTTGTCGCATTGAGCACCTTTGAGAATTCGCTGAGCAGTGTTTCTGCTGCTGGAGCAGGGGTAACCTGCATCATCCTTTCATCGAAATTAAAACGCGTATTCACTACAATTCGATATATTTGGTCGGCTTTCTCATTATAACGGTCATAAGAAAGCTCGTTTTGAAGGTACGTCAAACACAAAACACAAAGAGAGATGCCCGCTGCCAGAGCGACTATAGTGCAAATTTTATAAGCAACGTGTTTTTGTGTACTTGAGACAGTTTTAGGATCTATTTGCTCTAAGGAACTGCTTGGCTTGATTTCCTGATCTATTTGTAAAGGATCCATTCCAAATCGATTTTTGCCTTTAGTCCCGGACAAAAAACCAGTTTCGATACTGTACCAAATTGAACCTATAACCGGTATAAGACTAATAAGTACAAACCAGCCTGAACGATTACGATCGTGACATCTTTTTACACTCAGTGCAAAAAAGGGGATTAAAACAATAATATATGCTATGAGTGTGATCAGTACTGTTAGGATTTGAAGGATGGTTCCTGTGTTTTCCTTGAGTCCTGAATTAACGAGAGCTCCTATTCCTGAATAAATGAGAAATCCTGCTAAAACGACAGTATACATCACAGCATTTAGAACAAGAATTCCGTTTAGCCAGAAAGTGGAGCGAGGAATTCTTCCTTTAAATGAGAAGTAAAGTTCCGAAAATTTAGAGTCTTGATTTTCCATTTTTTCCTCCATTGGGGTCAATGGCAAACGATGGTTAGGCAAATTAATTTTTATTTGCACGAATGGGCCACAACGATTGCTTGGTAAGTCAGCTGCCGTGTCAGTGATCGGACATCCGGTCTGCCCATCCCGAACTGCTGGATCATGCCCACAAAAATGAGGTCTTCAACAGGATCGATCCAGAACCATGTACCCGCAGCACCACCCCAGTAGTACTCACCCTTCGAAATAGTGTTGGCTTCGACCGGATCCAGAATCACCGCGAAGTCGAGACCAAATCCTGTTCCCGATCCCGGTGCCATTTCGACCATGTCTTTTGGAAGGTGGTTGCGATGCATGAGATCCACAGTCAAAGGCGACAGGATCCGGACACCGTCCAACTCCCCTCCATTCAGGAGCATCTGGCAAAAACGCATGTAATCCATGGCCGTTGAAACAAGTCCGCCGCCACCTGAGAGAAAGGTCGCCGGTTTAAGATAGTTGTTTGCCCCTCCAAATCCCTCCCGGGTAATGAGGTTTCTTTCTTTGTCGTAGCTGTAAACCTGTGCAAAACGCCCGGCTTTATCCTCGGGCACATGGAAACCTGTCTCTTTCATCCTCAAAGGATCAAAGAGACGCTCTTTGAGGAAGACATCAAAAGGTTTGCCGGACAGCACCTCGACGAGATAGCCTTGAACATCCACAGCGACGCTATAATGCCACAAGGAGCCGGGCTGCTGGCGGAGGGGGATTTTTGAAAGCTTATTGATCATATCCTTAAGCGTTTGATTTCGGTTGAGTACCCCAGCCTTGACATACATCTCATCGACTTGTGATTTTGAAAAAATACCATAGGTCAGGCCGGCGGTATGAGTCATAAGCTCGCGGATGGTCATAGGATGGTTAGCCTTTTCAACAATAGGGCCGTCTTTTCCTTCTCCTGATGCAACCTTGAGGCCCTTAAACTCGGGGATGTATTTTGCGACCGGATCCGATAGCCGGAACTTGCCCTCTTCATAGAGCATCATCAGGGCAACTCCCGTGATCGGTTTCGACATCGAATAGATGCGAAAAATCGAGTCCTTGAGCATTTGTATTTCAGGGGATATTTCCTGATAACCGAATGTTTCAAAATGCACGATCTTTCCGTGACGTGCCACCATAGTCACGATACCGGCGAGTTTACCATCATCCACAAGTTTCTGCATGGCACTGGAAACACGGGAGAGCCGTTCGGATGACATTCCCATATCTTCAGGTACCGCTACAGCCAAATCACGTGATTGGACGTTTTCCCTGATGGATGTATCACACGTGATCCCCAACAGGCAGAGCGCCAGAACAACGATCAGAATAAACGGTTTTCGAATAGTTCTCATAAGAGTGCTCCCTTTAATTTGATTTTTGTTTGTACGATTATCAGATATATCATATTAAGGACTGTTGGCGTAAGCTTTATCCTTTTTTCTCTTTTCTTTTATGTAAATTATTCCCGGCTAAGGATAATTTTGTTATCAAACGGATCGAAGGTTATGGAAAACCGGCCGGCAAGAGCCAGGGGGCCGATATACACATTCGCTGTGAGCCCGGTGAGGTGATCGTAAAAACGGTCAAATGGCCATACTTCGGCTGCGTTTCTTTCGAAAGTGAAGGGTCCGGCTGCCATTTGCATCCCGGTTTTATAATAGGTATAAACTTTTCCATCGGGGAGATATCTGGTTTTTGGGAGGAGAGACAGTCCCAGTTTGTGAGCAAAATCCAGTTTGATACCGATGTCCTGAGCTCCGGTCTCGATCATGGCCAGACCGTCCCGGGTGTTAACCTGAACCGGGATATAGCCGGATTTATATCCATACCAGGGGAGTTTTGTGTATCTATGGGAGGGAACAGCATCTAAGTCCTGGTCAAATTTTTCCTTTGTCCTCAGGAACAGCTGTTTGGATATAAAATCGATGGTCACAACCCTGTCCCGAATAAAAACCGGATTCAAATTGACATCGTAAAAATCCGGCCTGGGTTTGGGGACGTAGAGGCCGACCAGGTCGTTGATTTGGAGATTTTCGAGTTTTAAGCTCTTCGCGTAGATGCGATAGCCGTCCATTACTCCTGATTCAGTTCCGATCTCTGTCAGGATGCTGCCTCCTTTTTTTACTTTCAGGTCTTCCCGCAGATCTTGATTGTGGACGATCCACCCTGCCATATTGCCCGTATCCAGCAGCATCTTGTAGGTTTTTTCTTTAACCGTAATAAACAGGATATTGGACCGTTTATCCTGAGAATTTTCATTGAGAGGGAATACGATCTTATCAGACGAAGTTTCTATCCGGAAAAGTTGTTTTTCCCCGATCTTTTTATATAGGTTTGAGTCCGCTTTCATGCGGTCGGATCGTTCCCTGTTGTTTTTTTTATTCCGGTTCGCATTAAGTTTATACAGCCTGGTTAGAGCCCGCAGATTCTGACTACAGCTGTAGACCTCCAAACCCAGGAGATACATAAAGTAAGATTTTTTCCATTCCGGACAAAGTGTAAGCATCCTTTGATAGCAATTTTCCGCATTTTCGAAATTCCGAAGATAAAGAAGCAGCGGCACTTTTGCCCGCAAAGCCGGAGGGAAATCGTGGCTGAGTTGTAAGGCTTGTTCGATTCTGTCCTTAGCATCCTGGATACGTCCTAAAGAGAAAAATAGAATTCCTGCTGTAGTTTGGACTTCCGGAGATCGGGGAAAAGCAACAAGAAGACGGTTTATTTTACCTTCAGCCGAAGCGGCCCGGGAGGTTCGAGCCAGACATTCGAGCAGCAGGAGTTTCTCCGAAAGATCCAGTCCGGAATAATCCTTTTTTCCTAATTCATCGGTGATAAGAGAAAATTTTGCTTCCAGGTAGAGACTTTGAAGTGCTGGGGCCTCCCCAAAAATAAATAAAGGCATAAGGAAAAGAAAAAAAATGAGAGAAAAAAAATAGAGTTTCATTTTAAAATATTAGCTAAATAACGGAAAACAAATTATCTAATAGTAACCGTCCTGGATTCCGTTGCCTGGCAGTTAGCGATTAGATCACATGCGGTCAACAAAAGCTGATATTGGCCCCTATATTCCGGTCCGAATGGAAGCGAGATTCTGACTTCGTTTTTTGATGCCCGCAAGGTGTTTTCAGCGTTATAAGTGACTCGGCCCTGTTTGTCGAGCAACTTAATCCGGATTTTTAAAAGTCCGAAATTTTCTTTTTTCTGGTGGTCAAAAGACCTGATGACAAAAGCTAATTTATTCTTGCTGAAGGATATATTCTCGATCCTGACCTTTTCCCTGGATAAAAATTGAATCAGGGAGTTTATCCTTTCTTTAGGGAAATCCTTGCCGTAAGACAGGTCCATTTTTTTGTTTTTTACTTGAACCTGAATCTGTTTTTCTTCGATTTTTCCATTCCAGTCATAGATGAGGTCATAATAAATATCTACATGTTTTTCAATCTCTTTAATGCCTTGTTCCGAATCTGGCGTGTCTACCGTCAATCCTCCACTTATTTGCGATATCCGCCTCAATATGGTCTCAAGATCTGAAAAAGCTGTATATTCACTTTCCGCATCTTTATTTTCAGTGCTGCGAAAAAAAATAACATTATAATTCAGATCAAAATTTAAAACTGTTTTCAGCAGCTTTTTATCTGGAAATGTATCGGAAATTCTGGTCTGGGCCTCAAGATAGGAAAGTCCGCTCTGCAAAGTCCGGGCATGGGCCTGGGATTCGTTGGAGATATAAGCTTTTATATTTGTAATAACATCTTTTAGTCTGGACAGAACTTTGAAAACTTCCTTTTGTTGGAAATGTATCCACCAGGTTTCTTTTTCTCCTGTTTCGATGGATTCGATCGTCTGCTGATAATTACTGATATTGGGAAGCAAAAAAATATTTTTAAAATTTATAAATTCGGTTGGAAAAGAATGCAGAAACTGGCTGACTTGTTTATATTGGAGCTGTGAGAGATTTCGGCTGCCGGCAAAGGAATCCCCGCGCAGGATTATTTTTAATGAATTGAAGCGGTTAAATATCTTATTTTCAGCCGATATCTTAAACTTCTTGAATTCAGTGCTGTCTTTTCTGAGAAGTTCCTGAATATCCTCGATCAATTTGCCCTTATTTGGGGATACCTGCATCTGATAGACATTAAACGGAGAAAGGATATAGAGTGAATCGGTCGTGTCTAAGATTTCTGTTACTAAATATGAAATTCCTTTTTCGACATGTTTTCCGTATTCCGTCAAATGGAACGAAAGAATAAAATCCCTGCCCAGGTCGGGTTTGATATGAAGTGACTTCTTTTTTTTCAAAACATCAAAAATAGGTGTCAACTTTCCGTTGACAGAAAGTGCGAAATCATTTTTTGTGAGTTGAATGGTTTTATCCTGGGGGGACAGCACTCTGACCGGCAATTTAAGCCGGATGTTTTTTACTTCTGCCGGCAGGGAAACAAAGGTTAAAAATAAAAATAATGATATACATTTTTTTTTTAAGCTTTGTTTCATTTGTCTTCAGAAAACTTTATTGTAGCATAATAATTGAAAAAATCGGAAATTGCACCTGATCTGCTCGACAGGACGGGTAAAATCCGCGACCTTAATGGTTATGGTATCATAATATTTATGTAGAAAAATACGCAGTATACCCGGGGCGGTATACTGAGTTCTTTAGCTTAAAGCCTACTTGATCTTGGGAACAACGAGGCCGCTGATGTTTTTCGCCTTGAGCAGGTTGTTGAAAGCGGGTAAATCATTTTTAAGCAGTTCATTGTACCTGTTCTGCTGCTTCAACATGCGCTTTTTCAGCATGGCTTGCACCTCGCGCTGCTGCTTGTTGGGTGCGAAATCCACACTGCCATTCACATCTCCGGCAAGCACGGAGATCTTGCTGTAAAGCTTATGCGGATCCCTGAAGGACTTGGAATCGCCTTCAGCAATGGATGTCTGGAAGAGCTCATCCTCCACTGACTTGAGTTTCCTGTCGAATTCGTCTATGGACCTCAACATCTTGGCCGGGTCCTGATCTGCCCTTATGACATCCTTGACATCATAGAGCTGCTTTCGCATCCATTCGATCTGGCTGATCATATCTGAGACGGCATTGAGGTCTTCCCGGAGTTCAAACTGCATCTTGACCTGTTCCCGGATATCCTCCAGGGTTCCGGTCGAACGTGGATCTTTCTTCACCTCGAGCTTCTGGGTGAATTCTTGTCCGCCAACGCTCAATTTCACGGTATAGGTTCCCGGCGTGACCATGAATCCTCGAAATCCGCCGCTGGTTCCCCAGCTAATGATGGGATACCAGCCTTCTCGCTCCCAGGTTGTGCGGAATCTCTTCTCTTCAACTACGCGAGGATTTCCCGGAGGTTTTGTTCTGAGCTTGGCCTGTCTTGCCGGAAAATGCCTCAGGTTCCAGGTCACCCGGTTGATCCCTGGCCTCCTGGTCGCCCGCACTGTATTGACCAATCGTCCTTCATCGTCGAGGATTGTGATCCTGACCTGCCCCTTCGGGACTTCCTTCAGGTAATAATTGATATAAGCCCTGGAAGAGGCACGCGGGCCGCTGGCGATACTGTGCATGCGGTAGGAGTGGCGGGGCCTAAACAAATGGATGCCTGACTTGAGAACATCATCGGTCAACTGCTGCAATGGGGTGATGTCGTCCATGATCCAGAAACCGCGTCCGTAGGTACCGACCACCAGGTCGTTGAAATTCTCCTGAACAACCATGTGATGGACCGGTGCATGCGGAAGGTTGTTCTGCAGGGGAAGCCAGTTCTTGCCATCATTGAACGAAATATAGATGGCATTCTCCGTCCCCAGATAGAGCAATCCCTTTCTTACCGGGTCTTCGTGCAGCCAGTGTGCATAGCTAAAAACACTCTTAGGGATATTGGAGCTAATGGATTTCCAGGTCTTGCCGTAATTGGTGGTCTTGTAGACGAAAGGATCGCGGTTGTTCATCTGGTGGAAATCTACCGTGAGGTAGGCGGTTCCGGCCTTATACCTGGATGGCTCGATGTTGCTGACCGTTCCCCATGGGGGCAGCTTGGGTATATTTTTCGTAACGTTCTTCCAGGTCTTGCCCCCATCCCGGGTCACATGGAGAAGTCCGTCATTGGTTCCTGCCCAGATACAGCCTTTCTCCAGAGGTGATTCGGCAAGGGCGAAAACCACACATCCGTATTCAACGGCCAGATTATCCTGGGTAAGACCACCCGAAGGCCCCATCTTGCTGGGGTCATTGGTGCTCAGATCGGGGCTGATGACGGTCCAGCTCTGTCCTCCGTCAGTAGTCTGGTGCACAAACTGGCTTCCGGCATAGACCTTGTTGTGGTCATGAGGTGAGATATGGATAGGGAATGTCCAGTTGAAGCGGTACTTAACGATCCCTGCATGGGAGCCGTAAATGGATTCCGGCCAGATATGCACGGTATTGATATGGCCTGTCCTGTAATCGGCACGCTGGAGTTGGGCGTTGTAGCTTCCTCCCCAGACAATTTTGGGGTCTACCGGGTCAGGGATTATAAAGCCGCACTCGCCTCCGGCCGTCGTATTCCAGGATGATTGGGTGCTCCCAAACCGGCCGCCGCCACCTGTACTGGGACCTATATAGGCAGGTCCGTCCTGTTTTCCTCCGTAGACGTAATAGGGAATCTGGTTGTCTACTGCCACGTGGTACATCTGTGCAATGGGAAGGTTGATCCTGCTCCATGTTTTTCCCCTGTTAAGAGTGATGATGACACCTTGATCGTTGCTGATCATCATCCGGTCCGGCATAAGAGGATCGGCCCACATATCGTGGCAGTCTCCGCTCCAGGGAACTCTTTCCGTAGTGATGCCACCATCAAAAGTTCTGCTCTGGCTGTTGGCTGCGAAATAGACCTCATTTTCGTCAGCCGGGTTGACCATGATCCGTGAGGCATAATGCGACCGTTCGTTGAGCAAGCGGTCATAGCTGATAAGTCTCCAGCTATCGCCGCCGTTACTTGACCTCCACAGGACTCCGCGATTGGGGTTGCCGGTTTCGATCAAGGCATAGACAACATTTGAATTGCTTGGTGCTATTGCGAGCCCGATCTTTCCTAGGGGGGGGCCCGGAAGGCCGCGCCCGGTGAGCCGTTTCCATGTAGATCCGCCGTCGGCGGATTTCCAGATTCCGCCGTTCGGTCCTCCGCTCTTCCTTCCCCATGTGTGGATAATAAGCGGCCACATGCCGGCAAAAAGAATCCTGGAGTTGTTGGGATCCATGGCAATTTCGAAACACCCTGTGTTTTCATCCACGAAGAGAACGTGTTCCCAGGTCTTGCCTCCGTCACGCGTGCGGAAAACACCCCGCTCTTTCTGGGGGCCATAGCAGTGCCCCAGGGAAGCCACAAGCACGATATCAGGATTCCTGGAATCGATCGCAACACGTCCGATCCGGCCTGTTTTGTCCAGCCCCATGTGCTGCCATGTCTTGCCCGCATCGGTAGATTTGTAGACACCATTTCCAATGGAGATGTTGCTGCGGATAAAGGGCTCTCCGGTGCCGGCCCAGATCACGTTTGGATCGGAAGGCGCTATTGCTAGAGCACCGATGGATTGTGCCGGCTGGTCATCAAAGATGGGTCTCCAGTTGGTGCCTCCGTCGGTGGATTTCCAGATTCCACCGGATGATGCACCGATGTAATACACCATCGGATCGCCCGGTACACCGGCTACCGCAGACGTCCGGTTTCCCGGAGGACCGATATGGCGGTACCTCAGCTGGCTGTAGATATCGGGATCGATCTTCTGGGCATAGCTTTGAGGCATTCCACATAAGAGAAGTAGAATTGCCGCTGCCAACGCCAAGAATCCGACTTTTAGCCTAACCTTTCTTTGATAATGAAACATAAATCCCTCCTTTGATTGGATAAGTATATTTTATTATTATTTTTTTATTTATCAAGTCTTT
>JAGLWV010000149.1 GCA_023133225.1 Candidatus Aminicenantota bacterium
TGTGTTCCCGTTACTGTGGAATAATTGTTAAAGGTATCAAAGTTGCTCCCTCGCCTGCATGGTTAAGAAAGAGAATAGAAGCCGTGGATTTAAAGCCCATAAACAATGTTGTCGATGTTACCAATTATGTCCTGTTCTCAACTGCTCAACCTATTCATGCTTTTGATTTAGAGAAGATCTCCGGCAGTAAGATCATAGTGCGGCTGGCCCAAAAAGGAGAAAAGTTAAGAAGCCTGGAAGCCAAAGACGTTTCCCTTTCTTCGAGAATGCTGGTGATCGCTGATGAGAAAAAACCTATTGCTCTGGCCGGAGTGATAGGGGGAGAGGAGTCTTCTGTTCAAGAAGGGACACAGGATGTGTTTATTGAAAGTGCTTATTTTGATCCCATTTCAATTCGAAAAACAAACAAAAAAATAGGAATATCGACGGATGCCTCTTACCGTTTTGAGAGGGGAGCCGACGTTTCTTTTGCCCCGGAGGCCGCTTTGATGGCAGCTTCCCTGCTGACCCGGTTGGGAGGGAAAGCCACCAAGGGGATTGTGGATGCCTACCCGAAGCCCAGAAAAAACAAAACGGTCATGCTCCGCCACAGACGCATATTTGCACTTCTTGGACTGGAGATTAAGGAGGCATTCATATTAAAGACTCTCTCGAGCCTTGGATTCAAGCTCGAAGTTCAGCAGGAAAGCATCTGGAAGATCGAGGTTCCTCATTTCAGGGTTGATATTGAGAGGGAAGCAGATCTTATAGAGGAGATCGCCCGCTTCTATGGATACGACAAGATCCCTGCTCATATTCCGCCTCTCAGAGTATTTGAGCATCCTTTAGACCAGAAAAGGAAAAAAATAAATAAACTGCGCCAGATACTCTTCCATTATGGTTTCAATGAGGTGCTGAATTTCAGCTTTTCTGAACCCGAAGAAGAGTCCCGTTTTCAGACAGGATACAAAACCATAGAGATTAGAAATCCATTTTCTTCAAAGGCTTCGATGCTCAAGACAACTCTGACAGGGGGATTGCTTGAGAACATTGCCTGGAATAAAAACAGGGGGGCTGAAGGGGTTCATCTTTTTGAGGTGGGCAATATTTACTTTTGGGAAAATGAGACCACTCGAGAACAACTCACTCTTGCTCTGGTGACCACAGGTCTTTTGGGTATGTCGAACTGGAAGGGGAAAAATGAGGAAACTGATTTTTTCCACTTGAAAGGAACTCTGGAATCTCTACTGTCTCATTTGAGATGCTTGCCTTTTTCCTTTAAGGAAGAAGACCATTCTTTCTTCGAGCCGGAATATTCTCTCGCCCTGATAGTAAAGGAAGAGACCGTAGGATTTTTTGGATTGCTCAAAAAGAGTCTTCGCCACTCTTCTTTGCAAGAGGATGCTGTCTGGGGAGCGGAATTAAATCTTGATGCGTTATTCGAAAAGCAGCCTCAGCCTTTTCATTATACTCCAGTTGTTAGATTCCCGAACATCATTCGTGATATCTCTTTCATTGCTGACAGGAGTGTTTCTTATCATGTTATAAAAGATACTGTAGAGAAACTCTCTATTCCTTTCCTGCAGGAGTTTGGCCTATATGACCGTTTTTCAGGGGCCTCCATTCCAAAGGACAAGGTTAGCCTGTCTTTTCGTTTGGTGTATAGTCATCCACAGAGAACACTGTTAGCTGAAGAGATAGACACCCTTCAGCAAAAAATTATTAATACTTTAGAGGGAAAATTCAATTTCCAATTAAGGGAAGGAGGGAAAATTGACAAGTGAGTTAGAAAGGATTAAAATACTCGAGGAGAAAATCTCCCAGGTTGTTGACTATATAAATAAGCTCATAAATGAGAATACCAGGCTGAAGCAGCAGCTTAAAGAGTTGAAGTCGACAAAGAAGGATTTTGAGGATGAGGCGAAAAGAACGGAAAAGCTCCATGAAGATTTGGAAAGATACGAAGGAGAAAGGGGAGTTATAAAAGAAAAAATAGACAGAGTAATAAGTCTTATAGACCAGCTTGAGATATGACAGACAAAATAATCGAAATCGAAATTTACGGACAAAAATACAAGATTAGAGTCAAAGGAGAGGAGGATGAAAAATACATAAACCGTTTAACTTCCTTTGTTGATCAGAAAATGCATGAAGTTGCTCTTAAATCAAAGTCCGTGGATGCATTAAAGGTTGCGGTTTTGGCAGCCTTAAATATTGCAGATGAGTGTTTTTTATGTCAGAAAAAAATGGATCAGTTGAAGGAAGTTATCGGCCATATGGAGAAAAAAATAGAAAGTTTGGAGGATTATCTTCTAAAAGATGAGAATACATACAAAAATATTGAGGAAGCGACAAAATAAGACAGGAATAATTGGACGAACGTTCACAGATAAGCTGGGGGAAGACATAAGCCCTCAAGGAAGAAAATAAGAGTAATTCTTTTCTACCCTCCTTACTTTCATCTCCTTTGGTTAACTGAATGAGGAGGTGATCAAAGTGAATTCACTTACATGGATTCTATTAATAGGAATTGTACTTCTGGCCGGATTTAACATTTTTATTTTCATTAAAAAGAGTTTTGGACTGCGGGCGATCGCTAGCTCCAAAAAAGAAGCCAAGACTATTTTAGAGAAGGCAAAGGAAGATGCGGAGAAAATAAGGCGCGAGGCTTCTATAGAGGTTAGAGAAAAGCTTCTGAACCTCAAGTCCGACTTCGAAAGGCAGACCCGCGAAAGACGCAGGAAATTGAACGATATGGAAAGAAGGCTTATGCGCAATGAAGAAAATGTAGAGCACAAATTTCAGAGCATAGAAAGGAAAGAAAGGGAGTTTTCATCCAAAGAGCAGAGGCTGTATGCTAAAGAAAAAGAAATTTCTGAAGAGAAACGGAAGAGTGAGGAGTTGAACAAGCAGATCACAGAGGAGCTGGAAAGGATATCCGGGATGACCCACGAGGAGGCGAAAAATGCTTTGGCCAAAAATATGGAAGACGAAGCCAAGCTCGAAGCCGCTCAAGCAATAAGGCAGATCGAGGAGGAGACAAGGGAAAAAAGCCAGGTTCTTGCCAGTGAGATTATAAGCCAGGCTATCCAGCGCTCGACAGCTGATCATGTCGTGGAGACAACAGTATCAGTTGTAGACCTTCCTTCTGACGATATGAAAGGCCGCATCATCGGCCGAGAGGGTCGGAACATCCGGGCCCTCGAAATGGCGACAAACGTAGATATTATTGTCGATGATACTCCTGAGGCCGTCATCCTCTCTAGCTTCGACCCTCTGCGTCGAGAGTTGGCCCGCCTAGCTATCGATAAGCTGGTTATCGACGGAAGGATCCACCCTGCTCGTATTGAAGAGGTTGTGGAGACAGTAAAAGCTGAATTAGAGGAGAAACTAAAAGAAGAAGGAGAATCCGCAATCCTTGAACTGAGGGTCCAAAACATTCATCCTGAGCTCGTTAAACTTATCGGGAAATTAAAATTCCGGACAAGCTATGGTCAAAATGTCCTTCAGCATTCTAAAGAGGTTGCTTATTTAGCAGCAGTGATGGCCAAAGAGCTGGGGGTGGATTCCAATATTGCCTTAAGAGCAGGACTTCTACATGATATAGGAAAGGCAGTGGATAAGAATATTGAAGGGACGCATACTGAGTTGAGTGTTGAGCTGACTAAGAAATATGGAGAATCTGAAGCTGTTGTTCAGGCTATCGCTTCTCACCATCGTGATGTTGATTTTCCTTCCATAGAAGCGGTATTGGTTCAATCCGCGGATACTCTTTCTGCTGCCCGGCCCGGTGCTCGCCGCGAGATTCTAGAGGCTTACATCAAGAGATTGGAAAAGCTGGAAGAGGTAGCCAATTCTTATGATGGTGTTTCCAAGGCCTTCGCTTTGCAGGCAGGACGGGAGATCAGGATTATCGTCGAAAGCCAAAAGGTCTCAGATGAGAAAGCTTCGATCATAGCCAAAGAAATTGCCCAAAAAATTAAGGATGAACTGGACTATCCAGGCCGGATAAAAGTAACAGTTATTCGTGAGATGAGGGCTGTGGAATATGCCCGATAAGATTAGTTTTCTTTTTATAGGCGATATAATCGGGCGACCGGGGCGTAAAATTTTAAAGAAATGTTTACGTTCCTTCGTCCAGAAGCTTTCTCCTTCTCTCATTATTGCTAATGGAGAAAATGCCGCTGGAGGAATGGGCATCACAGAGAAAGTGGGCCAGGAGCTTTTGGATCAGGTTGATGTTTTGACTTCAGGGAATCATGTCTGGGATATAAAGGAAGCGCTCGATTATATATCTCGAGAGCTTAGGCTGCTTCGGCCTGCTAATTATCCGCCTCAAAATCCCGGAAGGGGCTCTTATGTGTTTGAAGAAGGTCCCGGGAGGAAGGTTGGCATTCTGAATCTTCAAGGAAGGGTCTTTATGGAACCAATAGATTGTCCCTTCAGGACTGCCGATGAAGAGCTCGAGAAGCTCAAAGACATAACTCCTGTCGTGGTCGTGGATTTTCATGCTGAAGCCACTTCAGAAAAGCAGGCAATGGGCTGGTATCTGGACGGGAGAGTGTCTGCCGTCATAGGAACCCATACCCATGTTCCCACGGCTGATGAAAGAATCCTTCCTCAGGGAACGGCTTTCATCACGGATGTGGGCATGGTCGGCGGGTACAATAGCGTCATTGGAATGCGCAAAGAACAATCTATACAAAGATTCCTGAGCGGCCGGCCTCAGCACTTTGAACCGGGCAAGGAAGGGACTTTATTTTCTGCCGTTTTTGTTGAGGTTGACCTCCAAACAGGGAAAGCTCTTTCTATCCGGAGAGAAATCATCGCCGAGGAAAAAAGTGGAGATTAACAGCTCCCTAAAACCGGACAAAATTTATACTGTTTCAGAAGTCACTAAGATGGTTAAACTGGAACTGGAAAGTGCCTTTCCCCAGTTATGGGTCGAAGGAGAGATATCCAACTTCCACCGTCACCACTCAGGCCACCTTTATTTTACTCTGAAAGATGAAATGAGCCAGCTTCGGACTGTCATGTTCCGTTCTTGGGCGCAAAAAGTCGTTTTTGAGTTAAAAGATGGACTTCAGATCATAGCCCGGGGACGTATAAACGTCTACGAACCCAGAGGTGAATACCAGCTTATGGTGGAAATGGCGGAGCCTAAAGGCAAAGGTGCTCTCCAGTTAGCTTTTGAACAGCTCAAGGAGAAGTTGAAGAAGGAAGGGCTTTTTGATCCTGCCCTTAAAAAAAAACTTCCACTTCTCCCAAAAAAAATCGGGATTGTCACTTCCCCCAGGGGAGCAGCTATCATCGATATCCTCAGAACACTGGATAGGAGATTCGCCCGCCTTCATATCCTTATTTATCCAGCTAAAGTTCAGGGAGAAGGCGCAGCGGATGAGATCGTCGAGGGAATAGATTATTTGGGGGACCTTCCTGGTATCGATGTCATCATAGTTGGCCGAGGAGGGGGATCGATAGAGGATTTGTGGGCATTCAACGAGGAAAAGGTTGCCCGGTCCATTTTTCGCTGTCCTGTTCCCATAATTTCGGCTGTGGGTCACGAGGTTGACTTTACCATAGCTGACTTTGTGGCTGATATCCGTGCTTCTACTCCTTCGGTGGCCGCAGAGATGGTGGTCGAAAAGGAGCAGTCGTTCGAGGAGAAGATCGAAAACCTGGAGAATAGGTTGATCCAAAACCAGAAATATTTTCTTCAGGAGAGAAAACATGAAGTCTTTAGCCTTACCAGGCACAGGGCTTTTCAGAATATGAAGATCAGGCTTTTGAACCTTGAACAAAAGGTTGACGAGCTTGAGTTAGGAGCCTGGAATGTCATCCGAAACCTGAAGCAGCGAATTTCAGAAATTCAGTCCCGGACAATTTTTTTGGAAGAAAAGCTGCGCAGTACTGTGAGAGGAAGACTGCAGCAGCTTCAAGCCAGCTGGGAGAGGTTTTCTGTCCAGCTGCATAGCCTGAGTCCGCTGAATATACTAAAAAAAGGTTATACTCTTTGCTGGAAAGATTCAGGCCAGAGTCTTATCCGGGGGATTGATGATGTTCCTAAAGAGGAAGAAGTAACGGTTTCCTTCTACAAAGGGGAATTCTCCTGTCTGGTTCAAAAAATAGATAGGTCAAAACTCATTGAGTCAAGACAAAAAAAGAATGATAAAGAATAAAAAAATGTCGTTGTGAGGAGAGAAGATGGCAGCGTTAAGCTTTGAAAAGGCTTTAAAAGACTTGGAAAAAATTGTGGAACAACTGGAGAAGGCAGGGCTTTCTTTGAATGAATCACTGGCTCTTTTTGAAAACGGAGTCAAGCTGGCAAAATTTTTAAGGGAAGAGCTTGAGAAGGCGGAAAAGAAGGTCGATATCCTCCTCAAGGATGAAAAGGGAGAGGTAAAGAAAGAGCCCTTTGAGCTTGAGAGTGAGGAAGCTCCATCAGCGGAAAAAGAAGACTCGTCCGATCCAGGAAAAGATGACGATATTCCCTTTTAAGATTTCATGAAAGTTGAAGAGAGGCTCTCTCAGAAAAAAAAGGCCGTAGATCGCGAACTTGAACTCATCCTGCCCGAGGAGGATTCCCCGCTTTTTCAGGCTATGAGATATGCAGTATTATCAGGAGGAAAAAGATTCAGGCCGCTGCTCGCTCTCTCATCAGGGGAATGCTTCGGCGTCTCACAGGATGTGCTCCTCCCTTTTGCCTGCGCTTTGGAGTTAATCCATAATTATTCGCTTATTCATGATGATCTGCCTTCCATGGATAATGATGATTTTCGCCGTGGCAAGCCTTCCTGTCATAAAGCCTTTGGTGAGGATATTGCTCTCCTGGCAGGCGCTGCCCTCTTGACCCTGGCCTTTGAAGTCCTGGTGCGGGCTCCTGTGAGTGCAAATCTCCAGCCCCAAAAAGAACAGCTCATCATAGAGATTGGACACCTGGCTGGTGTGAGAGGAATGATAGGGGGGCAGCTTATGGATATTACTCTTTCTCCTGAAGAGTTGACAGAGGAAACCATGCATGAGCTCATCCTCAAGAAAACAGGGGCATTGATCGTTGCTTCGGTTAAGACGGGGGGGCTCCTGGGAAAGGCAGGGAACTCAGAATTCAAGGCCATCGTTCAATACGGGAGGAACATAGGCCTTGCTTTTCAGATCAGGGATGATATTCTTGACTCCGAAGGAGAAGAGAGAAGAGAAAAAAATCTCAGCCCCAACTATGTGAGTCTTTTCGGGAATGAGGTATCAGAACAGAGATTAAAGAGTTTTGTCGGGATTGCAAGAAGTGCCCTGGAGGAGACTTCTTTGGAGTCAGAAGAACTTCACTATCTCGCTTCAAAACTTTTAGAATGGCCTTAACCTGGATTATTCACGAGTCGAGATTGCTGCAGGTGCGAGGCGCTGGCATATTTTATGAATAAATCAGGTTTAATAAATTGGTATAAGGACAGATAAGAAAATGAACGAAATTCTTAAAAGAATAGAAAGCCCTCAAGATTTAAAGCAGCTTTCGGTGAAAGATCTCTCTCATCTGGCAAAAGAGATAAGATCTTTAATCATTAATGTTGTTTCTAATACAGGAGGACACCTTTCGCCAAACCTGGGTGTGGTCGAGTTGACCCTTGCCCTTCATTATGTCTTTGATGCCCCTCGAGATAAGATCGTCTGGGATGTGGGCCATCAGTGTTATCCCCATAAGATTATAACCGGAAGAAGAGAAGAGTTTTCCTCTCTTCGCCAGCATCAGGGACTTTGCGGTTTTCCATGCCGTGAAGAAAGCGAGTATGATGTATACAACACAGGCCATGCCTCAACCGCTCTTTCTGCAGCACTGGGAATGGCTGTTGCCCGCGATAAAAAAAATGAAGATTATCATGTTGTGTCGGTTGTCGGAGATGGTAGTTTGACCGGGGGGATGGCCTGGGAGGCCCTAAACCAGATCGGCCACCTTCGAGATAGATTGATTATTGTTCTCAACTATAATGAAATGTCAATTTCTCAAAATGTCGGAGCCATATCCAAATATCTTTCCTACCTTGTTTCAGGGCAGCATTACCTGAAGATGAAAGACCATGTGAAATCTGTCCTGAAAATCGTTCCTGCTGTGGGTAAGCCCATGATTAAGGTAGCCCGGGCTGTTGAGGAAGCAGCTCAAAAGATATTTTTCCCTGGCTTATTTTTTGAAAGATTAGGCGTGAAGTACATGGGGCCGGTCCAAGGGCATAGCCTCCGGTCCTTGATCGAAGTTTTTAAAAAAGCTAAAACGTACGACGGGCCTGTGCTTATTCACTGTGTCACCCAGAAGGGGAAGGGCTACTCTCCAGCAAAATCCAATCCGGAGAGGTTTCACAGTGCCAGCCCTTTTGATGTCCGGACGGGAGAGTCTTTGGGAAAAGATGAAAAGCCAACCTTTTCTTCTGTGTTTGGGCAGGCGGCGGTGAAAATTGCCAAAGAGGATGAGAATGTTGTGGCCATTACGGCTGCCATGCCCGATGGTACAGGCTTGAAGCCTTTTGCCAGTCAGTTTCCGGAGAGATTTTTTGATGTGGGTATTGCCGAGCAGCATGCTGTTGAATTTGCCGCAGGTTTAGCTATCGGTGGTTTTAAGCCTGTGGTGGCCATTTATTCGACTTTTCTTCAGAGGGCCTACGACCAGCTTCACCACGATGTGTGTTTGATGGATATTCCGGTCGTTTTTGCCCTGGATAGGGCGGGGATAGTGCCGGACGATGGCCCTACTCATCAGGGCATCAATGATATCGTTTACCTCAGACATTTGCCTAACATGATCGTTATGGCTCCCAAGGAAGAGAATGAACTGCAGCACATGCTAAAATCCGCTCTTTCCTACACTCATCCGGTGGCCATCCGTTTTCCCAAAGGGAAGGGACTTGGAATACCTTTGGATGAAGAATTGAAGGAGATTCCCCTTGGTCAAAGTGAATTACTCAAAGAAGGCAAGCATTTGCTCATAGCCTTCGGAAGCATGGTTTATCCGGCTCTGGAAGCAGCCAGGAGACTTGATAAGGAAGGGATCAGCATGGCCGTGGTCAATGCCAGGTTTGCCAAACCCCTGGATGAAAAGATGATCCTTTCTTTTGCTCACCGCAAGAGAATTATTATTACTGCGGAAGAAGGTGTAACTGCCGGAGGGTTCGGGAGCGCTGTGCGAGAGCTCTTAGACAGAGAGAAAAAGTTTAATATCAGATTTAAGAGAATAGGGCTTCCTCTGGAGATTTATCCCGTGGGAAAGATTGAACAGATAAAAAAGAAATATCTTCTGGATGAGGAAGGGCTCTTTCAACAGATAAAAGATTTCTACAAATAATGCTATTTAGCCTGGATGATTTACGAGTCGAGATTGCTGCAGCGGCGAGGCAATCTAATAAAAACAAAGAGTTTGATGAAAAAAGAACGGGCGGATAAAGTAGTTGCCAGACGGGGGCTGGCTGAGAGCTGCAAGGAGGCTCAAGCATTGATCATGGCGGGATTGGTTTTTTCGGAAGAGGGGAGAATTGAAAAACCTGGCCAGAGGATAGGCATAGACCAGGAAATCTCCCTTAAGGAAAGGATGCCTTTTGTCAGCCGCGGGGGGCTAAAACTTTCAGAGGCCCTGGAAGCTTTTAGCATCTCTGTCCAGGATAGAACAGCAGCAGACTTAGGAGCATCCACAGGAGGTTTCACTGATTGTCTTCTCCAGAGCGGAGCGAAGAAAGTCTACGCTGTGGATGTGGACATAAGCCAGTTAGACTGGCATTTGAGAAAGGATGTGCGGGTTGTCTGTTTAGAAAAGAATGCGCGCTATTTAAGAAAAGATGACTTTGAAGACCCGCTGGAAGTCATTACGATCGATCTATCCTTTATATCTGTGCTTAAGGTCTTGCCGGCCGTGAAAGAATTTCTGGCTGCCGGCAGTCTCCTCTCTCTCATCAAACCTCAGTTTGAAGCCAAAAAGGGACAGGTGGGCAAAGGAGGCGTGATCAGAGATCCGGCTTTGCACGAGGATGTTTTAGTGAGGATCATCGAGGAAGCGCATAAAATGGAGTTTACCCTTAAAGGTTTGATCAAAAGCTCTGTCCGAGGCCAGAAAGGAAACAGAGAGTTTTTCACTTTATGGTCTTTGAGAGAGGAGCTTTTAGATCGGGGCAAAGTACAGAAAATGATCAAGGAGGCAGTATGGAATGAGAAAAATTGAACGCGTCGGATTTGTCATAAAACCTCATGCCCCCCGTATTGAAAAGATTTTGGCAGGGCTGATCCAGTACTTTGAACAGAAAGGAATGGAATATCTCTTGGAAGAAGCAGCCGCACAGAAACTACAAAGAGGTGAAGGGATCCCAAGGGATGAGCTCCCGGCGAAGGTTGGCTTGGTGGTTGTTCTGGGAGGTGACGGGACACTGCTTAGCATTGCTCATCTGGCTGCCCAGAAGAATGTTCCTGTTTTAGGAGTCAATCTGGGAAAACTCGGTTTTTTGACCGAAGTGCCTGTTGATGAGATGTACATGACCCTGGATGCTTTTTTTGAAGGAAATGAGAATATTGTAAGTTCCAGGCGAATCCTTGAAGCCTCTGCCAAGGGAAAGGTCTATCATTGTCTGAATGATGTTGTTTTAAATAAAGGGGCATTAGCCCGTATGATTCAGTGTCGGATATGGATCGATGAGAAAGAAATTGCCACGTTAAGGTCTGATGGCCTTATTATCTCTACTCCCACAGGATCTACAGCCTATTCTTTGGCTGCAGGCGGTCCCATCATCCAGCCTTATATTCCAGCCATTATCATTTCTCCCATATGTCCTCATACATTATCTTTTCGGCCCATGGTCATATCTTCCTCATCGAGGGTCAAGGTTAAACTTCTCACTTCGGGAGAAGAAGTCTACCTTACTTTAGACGGGCAGCGGGGTGATGTGTTGGAAAAGGGTGACGAGGTGGAAGTCAAGCAAAGCGATTTCGAGCTCTGCCTGATTTCTTCTCCTAAAAGGAACTACTTTGAGCTTTTGCAGGAAAAGCTGGGCTGGGGAGAAGGCAAAACGTAAGAAGGAATTTTTCTAGTTTGACATTTTTAAAGCCTCGAATTAATATTAATCCTTACCATGAATCAGAAGCTAAGAGTTATTTACGTATCTCCTGAAATCTCCCCCTTTGCAAAATCAGGGCAGATGGCGGATGTCGCCTCCTCTTTGCCCAAGTATCTCTCTTCTCTGGGAATGGAGGTTTCCCTCTTCATGCCCAAATACAGAAAGCCCGAGATTGAATCTCTGCCCATGGAGCCGGTGATGCGGGATCTCCTGGTTCCTGTTGGAGGAAAAAAAGCCAAAGCCAATGTCTTCAGGAGCGAGCTGGGGAAACATGACATTTATTTTATTGATAATCCGATATATTTCTGGAGGGACAACGTCTATGGCATTGGTGAAGGAGATTATCTGGATAATGATGAAAGATTCACCTTTTTCAACCGCGCGGTGCTTGAATTCCTGCTCAAGACAAAAACGAATGTCGACATAATACACTGCAACAGCTGGCCGACTGCCCTTATTCCGGTCTTCTTGAAAACCCATTACTCTCAAAAAAGCCTCTTCAAGAAAGTAGCTACGGTCCTTACCATTCATAACATTGCCTATCAGGGAGAATTTCCGCCGGAGACTCTTTCCTTGACGGGATTGAACTGGAACTATTTTAATCCCAAGCAGCTATCCTTTAACGGCAAGTTCAACTTTTTAAAAGCCGGGCTGATTTTCTCAGATGTGCTCAACACAGTGAGTGCAGCTTACAAAAGAGAAATACAGACGGCAAAACACGGCTTCGGTCTGGAAGAGATACTGAAGAAGAGAAAAGATGTCTTTTTCAGCATCCGGAATGGACTCGATTATGAAATATGGAATCCGGAAACGGATCCCTATATTGTCACGAATTACTCTCCCTCCAACCTTAAAGCCAAGAGAAAATGTAAGATTGACTTGATCAAAGAGTTTGGCCTTTCCCTCTCATCAAAAACTCCATTGATGGGCATTGTCTCTTATCTGAGTTCTCAAAAAGGCTTTGATATATTGCTGGAGGCTGCGGATGAGATAATGAAGATGAATGTTGGCCTCATTGTTCTCGGAAAGGGAGATGAAAAATATGAAAATCGGTTTTTAGACCTCCACAAGAAATATCCTCGGAAAATAGCGGTAAAATTTGAGATAAATCCTGCATTAGCTCATAAGGTTATTGCCGGGGCAGATATTTTCCTCAGCCCTTCCCTTTATGAGCCCTGCGGATTAAACCAGTTGCGCAGCTTCAAATATGGCACTGTACCCGTGGTGAGGGCAACGGGAGGCTTGGGAGAAACCGTGAAATCCTTTAGCCGTGGCACCTTGGATGGAAATGGCTTTGTCTTCAAGAAATTTTCATCCCGAGAGCTGCTCAAAGCCGTAAAAAAAGCTTTAGAATATTACGGAGAACCAGAACTCTGGCAGACAATCATGAAAGCAGGTCTTCAAGAGAATTTTTCCTGGGAATCCGCTGCCAAAAAATATGCAAGGCTTTACCAGAATGCTTTGGAAATGAAGAGAGGAGGCTGAATTGGGAGAAGAAATCATTAGTGTTTCGGATGATACATTTGAGGAAGAAGTGCTCCAGAATAAGCTTCCAGTCCTTGTTGATTTTTGGGCTGTCTGGTGTGCTCCATGTCAGCTGGTTGTCCCCACGCTGGGCTATTTAACGCAAAACTACAAGGACAAGTTGAAAATTGCCAAGCTGAATGTTGATGAAAACATGAAGACTTCTGCTAAGTACGGTATAGCAAGCATTCCTGCGCTCCTTCTCTTTAAAGGAGGAGAATTAAAAGAGACGGTGATCGGAGCTCAGCCCCAGGATATGATTGTCGATATCATATCGAAATACCTATGAGCGAAGCTTATGATGTCATTATCATAGGAGCCGGTCCGGCAGGACTTGCGGCTGCTGTTTACACTGGCCGCGCCAGGCTCAACACCATCCTTCTCGAAAAGGGAATGCCCGGAGGTCAAATCCTCCTCACCGATTTTGTCGAAAATTATCCTGGCTTTCCAGACGGCATTGTTCCTTTCCAGTTGATGGAGAATTTCCGCAAGCAAGCCGAAAAATTTGGGGCTAAAATAGAGACGGACGAAGCCAGGGGAATACGAAAACAGGAGAACCTCTGGTATATCTCAGGAAGTAAGGGGGAATATCCGGCACAAGCCGTTATTATTGCCACCGGCTCTTCACACCGCAAATTAGGTGTCCCAGGCGAAGTGAAGTTAACAGGAAGAGGAGTGTCCTTCTGTGCCACGTGTGATGGCGCTTTCTTCAAAGATAAAGACGTCGCAGTCGTCGGCGGAGGGGATAATGCTCTGACTGAAGCCCTTTTCCTGACGAGGCACTGTCACATGGTGAAGGTTATCCACCGCCGCGATCAATTCAGGGCTGAAAAGATAATGCAGGAAAGGATTTTTGCCAGCGACAAGATTGAAGTTTTGTGGAATTCAGTAGTAGAAGAAATTTCCGGCGAGGACAGATTTGAATCCGTAACCATCAAAAATGTCAAAGATGACAAGGTTTCCAGGCTAAAACTCGACGGGCTTTTTATCTCCGTCGGTACGGACCCTAATACTGCCTTTGTCAAGGG
>JAGLWV010000015.1 GCA_023133225.1 Candidatus Aminicenantota bacterium
GTCAGTACATTTAGCGATAATGAACTTGCCTATATCCGAAACAGTGAGATCGGCTTTGTTTTTCAGGTCTTCAACCTTCTCCCTCGAGCTACAGCATTCCACAATGTAGAAATCCCTCTCATATACAAAGGAGCTAAGAAAAAAGAAAGAGAAGAAAAAACTTTAAACGCATTAGAAATGGTGGAGATGCTCGATAGAAAAGACCACCGTCCTTCCGAGTTGTCAGGAGGCGAAAGACAGAGAGTAGCTATTGCTCGTGCTCTTGTCAACGAACCTTCCCTCCTCCTTGCCGATGAACCGACAGGAAATCTTGACTCTAAAACAGGGCAGGAGATCCTTAACCTCTTCCAAAAAATACATTCTCGAGGAAACACTATCATTGTCGTCACACACGACAGAGACATCGCCCAACTCGCTCAACGCACTGTGTACATAAAAGATGGAAAAATCATAGATATAGAACGTAGAGGAGTTTAGACGATGGACTTATTCAACCGCCTGCAAGGAATATTCTTTAATCCCAAGTTGACCCTCAAAGCGATATCAGAAAAACCAATCTGGATGGATACTCTTATCATTTTCCTTATTGTTCTTACCATTTTTTCCTTTATTATCTACCCTTACATTCAAAAAGACCAACTTCAAGCCTTTAAAAACGACTTCCAACGTCAAGAAAGTATGGGCGAAGATGCCTACAACCGACAGCTTGATTTTTTTGAGAATCCTCCTCAATGGTATATCATCCTGATGACCGTTGTTGCTCCTCTTGTAGCTCATTTGATCGGCTTTCTCCTCCCAAGTTTAATTATCCTTGGCATGGGACGGATGTTTTCCACAGAAGGCAATTATAAACAGGTTTTCTCCGTGTACCTCCATGCGAGTATTGTCGATAGAATCTTAGGCAATACAGTTCGACTTGTCTTGATTCTCACCCGTAAATCCGTCTTCCAGACCACCACCAGCTTAGCTTTCCTCTTCCCGCGGTTGGAGATCACATCTACTGCATATAAGGTGTTGAGCCAGGTTGACTTTTTCCAGCTCTGGTTTTACGGGATCCTTGCCTATGGCTTGTCTTCTGTTCTCAAGGTCGATGTAAAAAAAGGACTTATCCTTGCCTATGGTTTCTGGCTTCTAAAAACCCTCTTCTACATTGCCGGATCCTTCTTATTCCCCCAATCCATGCACTAAAAAAAAGGGAGAAATCGAGTTGAAGAGAAAGCAAATTCTTGCTCTTTTAATTTTTTTAACACTTCTAGTGTTTCTTCTTTTGTTAAAAATTGGAATCTAAAGATAAAAGCCTCATCATCGTTCTAGGCCCAACCAGCGTGGGCAAAAGCTCAACTGCGGCCAAACTCGCCAAGAAAATTGGTGGAGAGATCATAAACTGTGACTCCATGCAGGTCTACAAAGGCTTTGACATTGGAACGGATAAAATCCCTCAGGAAAAAAGAGGGAAAATCCCTCACCATCTTCTGGATGTCGTAAGCCCCTCGACCCAATTTACGGCGGCAGACTTCGTCCGTTTGACTCTACAAGCTATAAAAAAAATTGCTAAAAAAGAAAAATTTCCATTTATCGTAGGGGGAACAGGGTTATACCTCAAGGCTCTTCTCGATGGTCTCTTCCCAGAAGGGAAAAGGGATCCTTCGATACGCAAAAAGCTGGAAAAGGAAGCCGGAGAAAAAGGGCTGGAAAGCCTGAGAGAAAAACTCATGAAAGTCGATCCCGCCTACTGTGAAAAGATTGGAAAACACGACAAGCTCAGAATCATTCGGGCTTTAGAAGTCTTTTGTTCGACACAAATACCTCTATCCGAACATTTCTTGAAAACGGAATCATTTGTTAAAGATTTCAATAGTATAAAAATTGGGTTAAAATTAGAAAGACAGGAACTCTACAGAAGAATTGAGAAAAGAGTTGATAAAATGTTTGAAAAAGGTATAGTCATAGAGGTGCAAAACCTTCTCCAGGAAGGAGTTAGTGAAAAATCTCCTCCCTTCCGTGCCCTCGGCTACAAATACGTCCTCAAATTTCTGAAAAAAGAAATTTCTATGGAAGATGCTATCATTTTGACTAAAAGAGATACACGCCACTATGCAAAAAGGCAGATGACGTGGTTCAGAAAAATAGAGGGAATCAAATGGTTTTCTCCTTATGAGTTCCCCTCAATCTTGGAATATGTACAAAAGAGCTTAATATAAAAAATGGAAAATGCCATTCTTGTTCATATCGCTACAAACAAAAAGGAAAAGCTGGAAGCAGAAGAGTCTATGGAGGAGTTAAAAGGACTGACCCGTACAGCCGGGGCTGATATCAGGGGAGAAATCTTTCAATTTCGTCCGAAGATCAGTCCCAAGTATCTCATAGGAGAGGGAAAAGTCTCAGAACTCATCGACTTAAAGGAAAAGCTCCAAGCCAATCTTATTATTTTCGACCACAACCTCACCCCTATCCAGCAACGAAACCTGGAAGATAAGACTCAGGTCAAAGTTATAGACCGAAATCAACTGATCCTTGATATATTTGCCCAACGAGCGCGAAGTAAGGAAGGAAAACTTCAGGTTGAGCTTGCTCAGCTCACCTATCTCCTGCCCCGATTGCTGGGAAAAGGAGTGACTCTCTCTCGGTTAGGAGGAGGTATCGGCACCCGCGGTCCTGGAGAAAAAAAACTGGAAGAGGACAGGCGGAGAATCCAAGACAGAATTACCAATATAAAAAAGGAAATCTTGAACATTCAAAAAAGACGAGCGAGTCAAAGGAAAAGAAGAAAAAATAATCCGATTCCTTCTGTCTCACTTGTTGGATATACCAACACAGGAAAATCCACCTTATTCAACTGCCTTTCGCACGAAAAAATGTTCACTTCTCCCCTGCTTTTTGCTACCCTGGATCCAATCCTCCGTCGCGTCAGTTTTTCTGATGGACTTTACTTTTTTTTAAGTGACACAGTCGGATTTATTAAAAAAATTCCCGTAGAACTGATATCTGCATTCAAAGCCACTCTAGAAGAACTCAAAGGGGCAGATTGTATCCTTCACATAATAGATGTATATTATCCTAATCATGAGAGCCAGATAGAAGCAGTAGAAAAAACGCTTTCAGAGATAGGCATCTCTGACATTCCGGTTATTCATGTTTATAACAAGGCCGATCTTATGCCTAACAAGGAAGAACTGTTAGAGAAAAGCAGGTTATCAAACGGCCGGGTCTATGTCTCTGCAAAAACAGGAGAAGGAATCCAAGCCCTCAAGGATAGGCTCAGGTCTATTCTCTTTGAAAACATGCAGCTATTTTATCTGCGCATTCCCAAATCTGAAAGAAAACTGATCCAGTCCTTTTCGAAATGGACAGTGATTTTAAAAAAAAGAGAAGATGATGATTCTTTTGAATTGAAACTTATGGCCGATCCAGGTTTAATTTTAAAATACTTGCCTTATATAAAAAGAGGAGAGAAAAATTGGTAAAAAAATCATCTATCATTATTTTGCTCATACTAATTTTCTGGTCATGTGTTACCCTTCCGCCCCCGCCTCCGCCTCCGCTTCTTCATATAGGGAACCTTCCCCCTTCTATTGAGGGAGTACTCTCCCTCGAGGAGAGAATTCTAACAGAAGATGCCTGGAACCATCTGAGAAAAGGCAAAGGAGACAAGGCTGAAAAAATAATCTCCAGATTAGGAACCAAAAGCCCGGTCTATCACATCGGTTTGGGCTATGCCAATTACCTGCTCAATAGGCTGAAAATCGCTGAAGAATTCTTCAAAAAAGCCCTGGAGACCTATCCGGACGCAGCCGTGATCCATACGGGCCTGGCCCAGGTTTACCAAAAAACAGGCCGTGAGGAGCAGGCATTTTCTGAATTCAGGGAAATTCTTAAATTAGAACCAGAGCATCCCTGGGCTAAGAATCAATACAATAGCCTTAAAATACGAAAAACGGAGGAGGTATTAACAGAAGCAGCTGCTGCTCTCGCTGCAGGTGATAAAGAAAAAAGCAAAGAAACCTACCTCAAAGCGCTCTATTTTTCACCACAATCCACACAAGCCCATCTCGCTCTTGCTGAGATTTATAGAAAAGAAAATGAGTTTCAAAATGCGTTGATTCACTTGAAAGCAGCAACATCGAATGAGCCAGAAAACTTAGAAATATCAAAAAATTACGCAGAAACCCTTTACCAAGCCCAGCAATACACCAAGAGCCTCGAAATCTATGAAAAATTATCGAAATATGACCCAGAAAATAAAGAGTTTATGGATCGAATCAAAAGTCTTCATAACAAATTAGGCATTTTTGAACTTCCCAGCCAGTATGATTCTATCGCGTCGTCTGAAACTATCACTCATGAAGAAATAGCTGCCCTTCTTGGAGTTAAGTTTAAAGGAATTGTGGAAGAGATCACAGCAAAACCTCCCATCATCATCGATATCGCTACATCCTGGGCATCAAAATTTATCCTTCAAATGACTTTTTTAGGTATTCTGGATATCTATCCTAATCACACTTTTCAACCGAAAAAAATTGTAATCCGTGCGGAGATGGCTGACATTCTCCTTCGCCTCATCCGCTACTTAGAAAAAAAGGAGTACAGGTTTATCCACCAGATCCCGCCGGAGAGAATTCAAATCTCAGATATCTCAAAACAAAACTATTATTATCAACCGATTATCCAAAGCGTTTCTTACGGGATCATGGATCTTTATCCGGATAGAACATTCAAGCCAGATATTCCTATCTCAGGCCAGGAATTTATAAGAGCCCTGGATATTATCCTGGCCTTGATAAAATAAATTTTTTAGAGTGGTCGTGTGAAAGAAAAAGAGAAAAACAAAGTATTTAACTTCCCCAACACTCTTTCTCTATTAAGGATCCTCCTCATTCCAATTTTTCTGATCTTAATAATCAACCGAAAAACTCTCGAAGCATTTGTGGTCTTTCTCGCAGCAGGATTCACTGATGTTCTGGATGGTTTCACAGCCCGACTCTGGAATCAGAAAACAAAAATTGGTGCTTTGCTTGACCCTGCGGCAGACAAATTGCTTATGACCGCATCATTTATCGTTCTCTCGCTTCCTGATCTCAACTCTCCTAACGTCATCCCTCTCTGGCTCACAATTATTGTTATTAGCCGTGATCTGTCCATTGTCTCTTTTGCATTTGCCGCTTATAAACTACGAGGTCAAAAAATCTTTCCTCCTTCCACCCTGGGAAAAATATGCACCGTCCTCCAGTGTGCAGTAGCCATCCTTGTTCTATTCTTCAACTCCGTTCATATATCAACTCCATACCTGAACTGGCTCTTTCTTTTAACCCTGGTCTTCACTCTTCTTTCAAGCATCCATTATTCCTTTATCGGTTACAAGATAATGACCACTTCAAAACAAGGCTGAAATATGAGAATCCTAAAAGGAGAACCCTCATGACTCAACTGGAAAAAATCACAGAGAGAATCGACAGCTTCCGCAACGAAATGATTGATATGCAAATCAAGCTATGCTCTTTGCCGGCCATCTCCCCTTCAAGTGGAGGAGAGGGAGAGGTGAAAAAAGCAGAGTTTCTGATGGATTTCCTAGAGAACAACGGATTAAGCGATATTGAAGTCATCAAGGCACCTGATCTGGATGCCTCATGCGGATACCGCCCGAATATTCTTGCCTATTACAAGGGCAGAAGCTCTGCCAAGACAATATGGATAATGACTCATGCGGACATTGTTCCTCCCGGAGAGCTGGCTCAGTGGAGGGGAGATCCCTTTAAGGCATGGATTGAAGAAGGAAAAATTTTCGGGCGGGGAACCGAAGACAACCATCAGAACATGGTAGCCTCTCTTTATGCTATTAAGGCTTTTCACGAAGAAGGTGTCAGGCCTAATTATGATGTCGGGGTAGCATTAGTGGCAGATGAAGAGACCGGAAGCGAGAAGGGTATCAATTATGTCCTTAGCCACACTAACGCCTTTCGAAAGCAAGATATGATCATTGTTCCCGATGCCGGAAACAAAGATGGAACAATGATCGAAGTTGCCGAAAAAAGTCTTCTCTGGCTTAAATTCAAGACAATAGGGAAGCAGGCACATGGCTCCACTCCAGAAAGAGGGATCAACAGTTTCAAAGCCGCTTCCTTTCTTGTGGCAGAATTGAACAACCTTTACACAATTTTTCCTGATAAAGATCCCCTCTTTGATCCCCCAATCTCTACATTCGAACCAACGAAAAAAGAATCCAACGTCCCTAATATTAACACAATACCAGGAGAAGACATTTTCTATATGGACAGCCGCATTTTGCCAAAATACACGATCAAAGAAGTTAAAAAGAAAATCGAGGAAATGACTGACAAAATTAAAAATGAATTCAAGGTGAAAATAGTCATAGAAGAAACATCAAAAGCTCCTGCAGCTCCTCCCACTTCAGCCGATGCACCGGTGGTCCACGCCTTAAAAAGGGCGATAAAAACAATCTACAAGAAAGATGCAAAGGCAATAGGTATTGGGGGAGGAACTGTAGCGGCTCTCTTTCGTAGAGCCGATTTCGACGCTGCCTGCTGGTCTAAAATCGATGAAACGGCTCATCAGCCTAATGAATACAGCATCATCGACAATATGGTGGGAGATGCTAAGGTGTTCGCCCATATCTTTTTGCAAGAATAAGGGAAAAAGGAGGATAGAGATTGAATGAATTTTTACTGGTCTTCACAACAGTGCCGGATGAAATTATCGCCGTTCCCATCCTCAAAGGCTCTACAAGATATCTCGATTGGATCGCAAAAGAAACAATAGCCTAAGAATATTTATTCTGAATCTGCTGTGCGACTTTTATCGTATTGAGATGAATGGAAACGGTATCATTCACATCGAAAGCATATCCTCCCGCAAAAAGAATAGCCACCGGAATGTGAAGCTTGCGGGCTTCCCTGATCACAATCCTGTCTCTCTCTTTAAGACCTTCTCTTGTCAAACACAAACCGCCTAATTGATCCTTATCGTAAGGGTCGGCTCCTGCAAGATAAAAAACGAGATCTGGTTGAAATTCACGATATAACCTGGGAAAATACTTGCTCAGCTCTGAAAGATATTTTTCATCTCCATCACCAGACCAGAGGCCCACATCTACAGAGCTTGAAGGCTTTTGAGCAGGATAATTATCCATCTGGTGAATGGAAAAGGTGAAGGCATAATCCTTTTTGTCAAAAATAAAGGCGTTGCCGTTGCCTTGATGGAGGTCACAATCAACTATCATGGCCCTCCTGATCTTCCCATCCTTCTTCACCTTCTCTAAAGAGACGGCTACATCATTCAAAATGCAAAAACCTTCTCCATGGTCAGGAAAAGCATGATGAAATCCTCCTCCAATATGCAGTGCTAACCCGTCCTCTAATGCTTTTTCAGCGGTAAGAATGGTCCCTCCTACAAACAGCCACGCAAATTTGACAAGCTCAGGAGAATAGGGAAGTTCCAGGGTTAATATTTCAGAATGGGAAAGTCCTCCTGTCTTTAACTTTTTCAGGTACTTTGAAGCATGGACCAAAAGGAGGTCTTGTTCTTCGACAATCTGCGGGGAGATGAAATATTTTTTCTTCGCTCCCATATGCAAAAGACTCTCGTAAATAAGCCTGTATTTTTTTAGAGGAAAAACATGCTCACCGATGTCTATCATCCAGTAGCTGTCGCTGTATATGAATTTGAAAGGAAATTTTCGTCTTCGCCAGAATTTTAATGTATCTCTATTTATTAAAGGAGTCATGCACGGTAATACATATCAAAAAAACTTACGCTCGTAAAGAAGAGAGAGGGACGTTCCCCAAAGTACCACCCTTTATTTCATCAACTCTTAAAATCATCTCAATGAGATTTGTCACTTTTTGAATGTGAATATATAAAGGATGGTACTTTGGGGAACGTCCCTATTTTCTTCTATTTTCTTCTTCAATAAAATATTTTAAAACTACTCTTGAAGTTTATCGTAAAATGAATTAATTTTTACTTTTATAAATATCCCCTGACTTGGAGGGAATTATCAATGGAATTAAAAAAATTTATTATCAATCTCGCACCTACTCCCCTGGTCAAGCTTTTTGCCAACCCTTATGTGGCAGGTGACAGTATTAATGCAACCACTGACACCGCCCAAAATTTTTGGGAAAAAAGACATGTATGCTCCACTATAGACCTGTTGGGTGAAGAGCTGGACAGCGATGAGGAAGTCCAGTACACCGTCAATGTTTACGAAAGACTTATCCACGCGCTGAGTAGCCATGAATATGCAACTATTTCCTTAAAGCCCACACAGCTAGGAAGCCACCGCAGCACCGAGCACTGTAAAACAGTCATCGAAGGAATTGTCGCCCAAGCGGAGCAACATGATAAAAAAGTAACTCTAGATATGGAGGACCATACCCTCACAGATCTGACGCTGGATATCTATCATGCTTTGAATAAAGACCATCCGACTTTTGGAACTGTACTTCAATCCCGACTTTTTCGCACCGATGATGATATAAGATCCTTAAAAAACTTGAGCGCCCGTATTCGTATTTGTATAGGTATATACAACGAGCCAAAGGAAATAGCCCTCCAGAGCAAGCCCGAAATGAAGAAAAAGTTGCTTGAGCAGGTCGAACTTTTGTTTAAGGAAGGTCACTATCCTGAAATCGCAACTCACGATGAAGCAGTCATACGTGAAGCTATCGAAATTGCCGAAAAGCTGAAAATAAAAAAGAGCCAGTACGAGATTCAAATGCTTATGGGAGTTCCGAAGCAAGCCTTTCAGAACGAACTCATTCGAAACGGCATCCTTATCCGCCTCTATGTTCCGTTTGCCGAAAAATGGAAATATGCTATAGCTTACTGTAAAAGAAGGATGGCTGCCAATCCGGCAATGGCAGTATATATTGTGAAGAATATATTACATAAGATCAGAGGTAAACGTTAGCCTGAATTATTTATAAAAACTGCCGATACCATTATGAATATCCATGTTATCAGCATATTCACATGCTTTCTCACATAGACCAAGGTAGCCGCTTTATTTCTTGAATTCCTTTTTACTTTCTATCGGCATTTTTTACCC